>JAGPES010000492.1 GCA_018057015.1 Pseudomonadales bacterium
GGCGCGCGAAGCCGATCTCGCGCTGCGCGTCACCCTCGAGCAGGATGCAGCGACTGTCGGCATTCGGACGCAGCTCGCACTCGCCCCCCTCGCCGCGCAGGACCAGCGCGCGCGGCTGACCGAGCAGCCGTGCCGCGCCCGCGTGCAGCACGGCGTAGGCCGGGTGCTGCAGGCTCTGCAGGGTGGCGGGCGCGGCCAACGGGTTCATGTGCCTCACGAAGGTGTTGACCGGCGAGCGCAGCCCGAACAGGTGGCGCAGGTTCAGCAACTCCTGCAGCCCCGGGCTGAACAGGCGCAGCGGCGCGTAGGCGAAATGGCGCGCCTGCAGCCCTGCGCGAACCTCGCTCCAGTCGCGGGCGGGCGCGATGCCCAGCGCCTGCAAGGCCTGCGCGGCGAACAGGCGGTTCGGTGCATGCGGCTCGCAGCCGTGCATCAGCACGCGGTGCCCGTGCGCGGCCAGCAGCAGCGCCGACAGCAGGTACCACGGCGGCTGCTGGCGCTTGCCGGCGTAGGTCGGCCAGTCGATGTCCGCGCTCATCGGGACATCGGGCCGCTGCGCGCGCTCGCGTGCGGCCTGCACGAAGCCGGCGATCTCGTCGGCGGTTTCTTCCTTCACGCGCAGCAGCATCAGGAAGGCGCCGCTCTGCAGCGGGTCGACCTCGCCGTCGAGGATCATGCCGAGCGCCGTGCGCGCTTCCTCGCGCTCGAGCGAGCGCGCGCCGCGCCGTCCGCGGCCGAGCGCACGCACGAAGGGCGCGAAGGGATGTTCGCCGGGGCACGATGATGGTGGCGCGGACAGGCTCATCGGGTTGCTCACAGGCAGTGCTCGGGGCGGGGCAGGCCCGCGATCTTCGCCGCCACGCGCGCGGGGCTGCGGGGGAACAGCCCCAGCAGGTAGACGCTGCGACCCTTGCCGGGGCCCAGCGTGCGTCGCGCCAGGCTGACCAGCGCGCGCATCGCGGGTGCGTGCTCGTGCTGGCGATAGTACGCCTGCAGCATGTGCAGGACTTCCCAGTGCGCCGGGGTCAGCGTCAGCCCTTCCTCGCGCGCGAGCTCGCCGGCCACCTGCTCGTTCCAGTCGGCCTGCTCCAGCAGGAAACCGTCCGCATCGCGCGGCGGCAGCGGTGCCCTCGCGCCCATTTCAGAACCACGACACGGTGCGTGGATGCGCGACCGCGAGATCGACGAAGCCGCCGTAGTCGACCGTGTTGACCCAGGCCGGCAACCGCCTGTCGATGCCGCGCGTGGCACTGTCCTCGGCTAGCGCGAAGATCGCCACGCCGGCGACGTGCAGTTCGTGCAGCACCACGGCGGCATCGCCGAGCGCGGCGTAGACGCCGTCCCCGGCCAGCAGCAGGGCGTCGTCCGCCACGATCACGCCGCGGCATTCCTGGAGGCAGCGGCCCGCTAACGGAGAGGCGGAGAGAATGTGCAGGCTCATACCGTGAGCACGCGATCGTGCGCGGCGAACAGTTCCCTGAGTTCCTCCGGTCCGGCCAGGCGAACCGGCAGCGCCAGGGCCTGCGCGTCCAATCCGCGCGCGGCGAGCGCCGCGGCGTCGGCGTGCAGCTCCTCGATGCCGTAGTCGGCGAGCGTGCCGAGCAGCTTTTCCAGGCTGCGCGAGAAATCCGCCGCCGGCCGTTGCCCTGCCACCAGGCTCAGCACGCCGTCGCCGAGGAACAGCAGCGTGACCGGCTGGTCGAAGGCCGCGAAGGCCATCGCGACGTCGACGGCATCGCGCGCGCGCGCACGTCCGTAGGGGGCCGTGCGGCACACCACCAGGACGCTGCGGCGCGCGGCACCGTCCCGGGCGCTCATCCGCCGAAGTCCAGGATGCGGTCGGAGCGGATGCAGGCCTCGACCAGCTGCCCCAGCCCCGAGAGTTCGAAGCCCTCGCGCAGGCTTGCCGCGCCGCGCGCGTGGCGCGCGGCCTCGCGCTCGTCGACGATGCCGCGGCGCAGCGCCGAGCTGACGCAGCTCACGAGGTCCACGCCGTGCTCGGATGCCAGCTGCTGCCACAGCGCCGGCAGGTCGGCCTCGCCGCTCGCGGCGCAGTTCAGCCGCGTGCTGTTGTGCACGCCGTCGGCGAAGAAGAACACGCGGTAGAGCGTGTGGCCGCGCGCGATGAGCGCGCACGCGAAGCGGTACGCGGCATGACTGGATTGCCTGCCGACCGCGGATTCCTGTACCAGCAGCGAGAAGATCATGGGTGCCGAAACGACACGGCCCCGCGTCGGGGCCGTGTCGCGCGGGTTCCTGCAGGCCTTACTCGTTGCTGCCGCCGAAGAAGCTGAGCAGGATCGAGAACAGGTTGTAGATCATCACGAACAGCGTGACCGTCGCGGAGATGTAGTTGCGCTCGCCGCCGTGGATGATCTGGCTGGTCTGCCACATGATCAGCGCCGAGGACAGGAACATGAAGATCGCGGTGAGCGCGAGACCCAGGGCCGGGACCTGCAGGAAGTAGTTGGCTATGGCAGCCACGAAGGCGACCAGCATGCCCGTGGCCAGGAAGCCGGTGGCGAAGCCGAGATCCCTGCGCGTCACCAGCACGTAAGCCGACAGCCCGAAGAAGACCGCCGCGGTACCGCCGAGCGCCATCAGCACGGGCTCGAACCCCGATATGCTCACGTAGTGGTTGAGGATCGGGCCGAGCGAGAACCCCATCCAGCCGGTCAGCGCGAACACCCAGAACAGGCCGCCGGCCGAATTCTTGTTCTTCTCGACCAGGAACAGCAGCACGAAATAGGGCAGCAGCGTCCACAGTCCGAAGTAGGGCACACCGAGCGCCATGGACACGCTTGCGGTGACGGCGCTGAACAGCAGCGTCATGGCAAGCAGCGCATAGGTGTTGCGCAACACCTTGACGGCGCCCGCGTCGAGTGCCGTGCTGCTGGCAGTGCGGATATCGGTGATAGCCATGTTTGAACCCGTTGTGGTGGTTGGGACACCGGCAGTGTAGCCGCGACGGCGGCTAAATTGAACCTGCCGGTTCGCCCGTGCGGATGATGCGAGC
>JAGPES010000493.1 GCA_018057015.1 Pseudomonadales bacterium
GCGTTCGTGCTGTCGCAGACCTCGATCACCACGGTGCCGGTGAGCGCGGCCACCAGGTTCGCCGCGCGCGCCGCCGCGGTCGACCCCGAGTTGTAGGCCGCCGCCGTCGTCGCGTCCATGTTGGACGGATTCAGCGTGAGCGACCCGCTCATCGCCATCAGCACGTTCAGGATGACCGTGCCGATGGAGGACTGGTCGCCGACGCTCCACGACGCCAGCGACCAGATGATCTCCCGACCCGACCCCGGCAAGCCGAATCCGCACTGCACGTAGCGGCCGTTGGCGCCCTTGAACAGCAGCCTCCAGCTGCCGTCCGGTACGCCTGCCTGCGCCACTTCGATCAGGCTGGAGTCGACCTCGCCCAGCGTCACCTGCCCGCCGGTTGCGAAGGCCCACGGCGAGAGCATCGTGCCATCGGCCATGAGCGTGTCGGCCGCGTTGCGGATCTCCACCGTCACCGGCTCGGACAACGCGCTGACGATCGTCAGCGCCTTGGCGTCATCGGTGGCGGCGGCGAGCCACGCGGCTTGCGTGGTGGGGTCGAGGACCGCCATGGATCAGATCCTGGCGATCTTGTTGCTGCCGTTGTCCCAGACGATGTTCACCTGGGTGGCGCCGGCGCTGGTCGGCAGACCGGACGTGCCGGTGTCGATGTACAGCAGCAGGCGGGTGTTCGCGTCGCCGGCCGAGATGCGCTTGTAGACGATGACCGCCACGTATGCGGGCGCGCTCGACAGGCCCGTGAACGAGATGTCGTTCGCGTCCAGCACGCCGCCCGATGCCGCGTCGATCAGCGTCAGCGCCACCGCCGAGCCGCCGTCGTTCGTGTGACGCGCCGTCGAGGGCACGTCCGAGAGGGTCGTGTGCGCGGCCGAGAACGTGTAGCCGCTGTCGACCATGATGGCTTCGATGGTCGAGCCGCCCGAGGCCAGCCAGATCACGTTGCCCTTGGCGAACTCGTTGAGTCCGCCGTCGTACCAGGCGTTCGCCATGGTTCAGTCCTTCACTTGACGAGTGCCCGCACGGAGCCCGTGCCGGACACGATGTTGAGGTACAGGCCCGTCTGGAACCGCAGGCACTTGCCGTCGAAGCTCACGATCTGCCCCGCCGTCAGCGGCCCGCTCCAGAGCGGGTTCCCGGTTGCCGACGTCGCGTCGTAGACCGCGACGTTCAGCGATGAGCTGGTGATGCACACCAGTCCGTAGAAGCCACCCTCGCCCGTCCGGAGGCCGGCCGAGGAACTGGTGAACGGAGAATCGACCACGTCGTCCCCGATGAAGGCTCGCGGCATCACTCGCTCCTTGAATGTCGGACGGACTTACCCGTCACCGGATCGACCATCTCGACCTCCTTGACGATCCTGCCGTCCTCGCCCTTGCGAGAGCGCACCACCGCACGAACCTTCTTGCCCGTCTCGGGGTCGGTGATCTCGACCTCGCGCTTGCTCGCCGCGGGGCGCTCCGGCTCCTTCGGCTGGGCCTGCAGCATCTGCTGGACGTGCCCCTGCATGGCCTGCGCCATCTGCGCCAGCGCGGCGGCCTGCCCGTCGGTCATCTGCTTCATGGCCTGCCCGACCATCGCGCCCATCTGCTCGATGGCCTTGGTGAGCGCCGCGGCCGTCTTCTGGGAGTCGCCGGCCGCCGCCTGACGGGCCTTCACCCGTTCGGCGTGCTGCGCCTTCATCTCCTTGGCCACGTTGCCGTTCACGTCCACGATGACCGGCGGCTTGCCCTCGGCGTCCTCGTCCTCGCCCTGCTCGCGCTCCTTGAGCAGCTGCTCGAGCTCGCGGAAGCGGACGTCGAACTCCTCGGCCAGCGCCTTGACCTTCTCCTCGCTCGCGGCCTGCGTGCGGGCGATCTCCACGTCGGCCTCGGCCTTCGCGCGGGTCGTTTCGATGCTCGCCTGAGACTTCGCGCGCTCGTTCTCGGTCTGGCCCTGGATCTGGGCCATGGTGGCCTCGTGTTCGCGCACCTTCTGCTCGCGCATGAACTGCGGGTCGGACTCGGCGATGATCTTGGCCGCCTCGGCGCGCAGCTTCTCGGCCTGGGCCTCCTTCGCTCCGATCTCAGCGTTCGCGGCGCGGTCGGCCAGCGCCTTCTGCTCCGCCTGCGCGGCGATGATCGCCTGACCCTCCTCGGTCTTCGGGTCGGCGGCGATGCCCATGCGCTCGCGAAGCACCTTCGCCAGCTCCTTGCGGTTCGGAAGGTCCGTGTGCTCGAGCAGGTACGGGGCCAGCACGCCCTGCACTTCCTCCGGCAGAGACTTCGCGACCTCGGAGAGCGACACCAGCTGCTGCTGGCGGTAGCTCGCGGTGGACGGCACGTCGGACAGCTGCACCTTCACCGGCGTGTCGGCCACGCTGTTGTCGATCATCGTCATGCCGGTGGCCGGGTCCACCGACTTGCGGTTGAAGTACACCGCCTTCTTCGACGTGCCCGTCTCGATCGTCATCTGGTGCGGGTGCAGCGAGTCCTCTTTCACGAGGTCCAGCAGCAACTCGCCCACCAGCCGGCGGCCGTAGATGTAGTTGGCGTTGATCTCGGCCAGCGTCACCGTGCCTTGGTCGAGGATCGTCTTGATCGCGCTGTTGGCGGTCAGGTTGCCCGGGTTCCCGAGCATCTGGCTGTACACGCCCGACACCTGGCTCATCGCGAGCAGCGCGTCCTGCATCGCGCGGTGCTGAGCGTCGGCCAGCTCCAGGTTCTCGTCCACGCGCAGCGCGTCCTGATTGCGACGCGCGCTGTTCAGCACGATGAAGCTGTTCGACCGACCCACCTCGCGGGACACGTCGGCCATGTCGTTAAACTCGGCCGCCGTGCCTGACACCGCATCGTCGTCGATGACCGTGCGGTGGCTGGAGAGCAGCCACATCATCTTCGCAAGCCGGGCGTTGATCTCGTCCTGCACGCTCATCATCCCGCGCACCAGCCCGTACGGCGCGCCGGTCAGGTCTTCGCGCTTGCCCCAGAACGGCACGTAGGGGAACTTGCGCCGGTTGCTCGCGAAGT
>JAGPES010000052.1 GCA_018057015.1 Pseudomonadales bacterium
GTTGGTGTGCTGCGCGTTGATCTCTTCGACGGTCGCGGGGTCGCGCGCCCACAGCACCGCCGGCGCGTTGCGCGCGACCAGCGAGGCGACCGTGGTGCCCCACGAGCCGCCGCCGAGCAGTCCGACTTTCAGTTGTTTCATTCCTGTGTTTCCGGTGCAACTGGATTGCATGCCCATGCCGGTCGCGGGGCAGTATCTGCCTCAACACCGCCCGTCGCAAGCACGCGCACCGCGCGCATTAACGAATCGCCATGGTGGGCGCGGCGTGTTTCGCTACACTCCCGCGCAGTCACGCAAACGGGGAGAGAAGGTCATGCCGCTACGCTTCAACCACATGGAACTGACGCTGCCCAAGGGCGCGCTGACGCACGACCGCGAGGCGATCACGGGCTTCTACGGCCAGGTCTTCGGCTTCGGCGCGATCGATGTGCCGCTGTTCGACCAGACCGGCCTGTTGCTGCAGAGCGATCCCGAGACCAGCCACTTCATCCTGCTGATGGAACAGGACGAGCCGCTGCGCTCGCCGGGCTACGACCACCTCGGCTTCCTGCTCGAGAACCGCGCCGAGGTCGACGCGAAGCTCGCGCTGTGCAAGGAGTGGCAGGCGCGCGATCCGCGCGTGCAGATCAAGGAGTACGAGGATCTCGTCATCGGCGACGTGGTCACCCACGCCTTCTACTTTCGCTACATCCTGCCGATCTGGTTCGACGTGCAGGTGATCGAGTACGGCAGCGCGGGGCACGCGCCGAAACACCAGTGGGTGTACCGGCCGGTGTAGGCAGGCACTCATCCCGACAGGTGCGATGCCAATGTGGGTCGGCATTCGTGCCGACTGGTGCGGTGGGCGGGGATCAGCGGGTTCGGCGGAGCCGAACCCTTGTCGGGCTGAAGCCCGACCTACTGCTTCGGACCGCCCGAGGTGCCTGGCCAGCGGGTGCCGCTGATGGTATCGGCGAATGGCCAGTAACCCCGGGGATCCAGCGGGCCGGCGAGCTTGATGCTGCGGTCCTTGAACACCGGCGTCCACAGCCGCGCGCTGACCTGCTCGCGCATGGGCAGCAGGGCGGCGATCGGATCCCAGGCGCTCTCGCGCAGCGTCAGCGCGCCCTTCAACTCCTGCAGGTAAGCAGTGCCGTACTTGCTCCATACGTGCACCACGTGCGGCGGGAAGTCGTACTCACACTTCGCGGGATCCACGCCGCGCACGGACTTCACCCACCACTCGTTCTGCTCGTGGTCGGCGGGGTTGGGCAGCGTGCCGCTCACCTCGCCTCGGAACTCGATGAACGTGCAGCCCTGATGCACCACCTTCGCCTCGACGTGGTTGCCGAGGCGGAAGTACTGCACCTTCACCGGGTACTTGGGCTGCCCCCAAAGCTCCTGGCAGATGAACAGCGGCGCCTCCTGGTCGATGCCGAGCGCGAGCGTGTACTCGCCGGCCGTGCCGTTGTAGTCGGCGTCGACGTTGATCACCACGCCGTACTCGGGCTCGCCCCCGATCGGCACGTTGTAGATCGTGAGCGTCACCATCGGCTCCCTGCCTGGCAAGATGCCGGGAGGCAGCAGCGCCGCGATCGCAGGCGCGTCGGTGCGGTAGCGGATCTTCAACATCGGCCAGCCGGCGACTTCACCGGGGTTGGATTGCGGGGCGGTCGGACTCGTCGTGCTCATGAAGGCTCCCGGTATTGTGTCGTTCGAGGGCCGGGCGATGGTAACCCGTCGCCGGGCGCGCACGGTGCAACCTGACAGGAGTTTCATAAAACGGCAGTATGTCGGCGCCGCGGCGGTCGGCAAACTGGGCCGGTTCCTTCATACTCGCGCTTCCCGGGCCATATGGCATGTCGCCGCTCAGGTCCGACATTTCCGGTAATACTCCATGTCCGAATCCATTGGCTCATTCAGCGAGCTGAACCTCTCCGCACCCCTGTTGCAAGCCCTCGCCGACGTAGGCTACGAAACCCCATCGCCGATCCAGCAGGCCTGCATCCCGCCGCTGCTCGAAGGCCTCGACCTGCTGGGCGAAGCGCAGACCGGCACCGGCAAGACCGCCGCCTTCGCACTGCCGCTGCTGCAGCGCCTGGACCTGAAGCGACTCGAGCCGCAGATCCTGGTGCTGACGCCGACGCGCGAGCTCGCGATCCAGGTGGCCGAGGCGTTCCAGAAGTACGCCAAGCACCTGCCCGGATTCCACGTGCTGCCGATCTACGGCGGCCAGAGCATGACGCTGCAGCTCAAGCAGCTGCGCCGCGGCGTGCACGTGATCGTGGGCACCCCGGGCCGCGTGATGGACCACCTCGAGCGCAAGAGCCTGGCGCTCGACAGCCTGCAGGCGCTGGTGCTCGACGAGGCCGACGAGATGCTGCGCATGGGCTTCATCGACGACGTGGAGTGGATCCTCGAGCACACGCCCGCGGAGCGCCAGACCGCGCTGTTCTCGGCCACCATGGCCGAGCAGATACGCCGCGTGGCGCGCACGCACATGCGCGAGCCGCGCGAGGTGAAGATCAAGGCCAGCACGCGCACCGTGGAGGCGATCCGCCAGCTCTACTGGCAGGTGAGCGGCACCAACAAGATCGACGCGCTGACGCGTATCCTGGAGGTCGAGCAAGACCTGGACGCCGCGCTGGTGTTCGTGCGCACCAAGACCGCCACCGCCGAGATCGCCGAACGGCTGGAAGCGCGCGGCTATGCGGCCGCTGCGCTCAACGGCGACATGAACCAGCAGATGCGCGAGCGCGTGATCGAGCAGCTGAAGGGCGGCGCGCTCGACATCGTGGTGGCCACCGACGTGGCGGCACGCGGCATCGACGTCGCGCGCGTGAGCCACGTGATCAACTTCGACATCCCCTACGACACCGAGGCCTACGTGCACCGCATCGGCCGAACCGGCCGCGCCGGACGTCCGGGCACCGCGATCCTGTTCGTCGCGCCGCGCGAGGTCCGCATGCTGCGCACCATCGAGCGCGTGACGCGCGCACCCATCGGGCAGCTCAGCCTGCCGAGCCGCGAGGCGGTGGCCGGGCGGCGCGTGGCGCAGTTTCGCAAGCAGGTCGCGGAAGTGATGGAGAACGAGCCGCTGGATTTCTTCGCCGACGTGGTGGAGCAGCTCGGCAACGAGCACGACGGTGACCTGTCGCGCGTCGCGGCGGCGCTGGCCTACATGGCGCAGCGCGCCAAGCCGCTGCGCTTCGAGGCCCGCGACATGGCCGAAGGCTTCGCGCCGGCGCCCGATCGCGGCGAGCGCGATGCGCGTGACACGCGCGCACCGCGGGACTTCCGCGATTCGCGCCACGCCCGAGATTCCCGTGATTCGCGCAGCCCGCGCGAGTTCCGTGAGCCGCGCGAACCGCGGCGTGAGCGCCCGCCGCAGATCGAGCCCGGCGGCGAGCTGGTGCCGTTTCGCATCGAGGTGGGCCGCATGCACGATGTGTCGCCGCGCGAGATCGTCGGCGCGATCGCCAACGAGGCAGGGCTGCCGAGCCACTGCATCGGACGCATCGAGATCCATGACGAGTTCAGCGTGGTAGGCCTGCCGGCCGACCTGCCGGCCGACGTGCTCGGGGTGCTGCGCAAGACGCGCGTGATGCACCAGCCGCTGGAGATCCGCCGCGCCGGACCTGGCGACGTGCCGCCGCCGGGCAAGCCGCGCGAGCGCGCGCGCCCGCCGAGGAGCGAACGCAGCGAGGGCGCCAGGGACGGTGCGCGTGCGCCGCGTGGCGATGCTCAGCGTCCGCCTCGCGGCGACGACTACCGGCCGCCGAGGCCTGCGTCGCGTACCGAGCGCACCGGCGACGCGCCGCTGCGCCGCAAGCCGGCAGGTGGGGCCGCGGCTCCCGGCCCGCGCGAGTTCCCCTCCAAGGCGCGTGATTTCACTGCCAAGCCGCGCAAGCCTCGCAAGCCCTGATGATGCCCGGGTCCCTGGCAATGGTCGCCAGGCCGGCCCGGTCCTGCCGCCGGTGTGATTGGCTCCGGCTGGCGGGCGTCTGAGCATGGGCGCGCGCGTGCGCCTGCAGTGGATCCTGCTGCTCGCCGTGCCGCTTGCCGTCGGCGGCGCCGCGCGCATCGACATTGGCCGCTTCACGGCCGGGGATCTATCGGGCTGGGAGCGCAAGTCCTTCCGCGGCGAAACCGAGTACGGCGTGCGCGAGGAGGGCGGCGTGCGGGCGCTGTGCGCGCGCAGCCGCGATGCGGGCTCGGGGTTGTTCCGAGAGCTCGAGGTGGACCTCGGCGCCACACCGTGGATCCACTGGTCGTGGAAGGTCGATGCCGGGCTGCACGCGGGCGACGAGCGCACGCGCGACGGCGATGATTACCCGGCGCGCGTCTACGTGGTGTTCTCCGGCGGTGCGGCGTTCTGGCGCACGCGCGCAATCAACTACGTGTGGTCCAGTCGCGAGCCCGCGGGGCAGACCTGGCCCAATGCGTTCACGGCGAACGCGCGCATGATCGCGGTACGCTCCGGCAGCGACGGCACCGGGCAGTGGCAGAGCGAACGCCGTGACGTGCGCGCCGATTACCGGCGGATCTTCGGCGAGGATCCGGGCACGGTGGATGCAGTGGCTGTCATGACGGACACCGACAACGGCGGCGGCACCGCCGCGGCCTGTTACGGTGACATCTGGTTCGCGGCGGACAGGTAGGTCGACATTCCATGTCGGCCGGTATTCAATGTCCTCCGGCATTCAATGTGGGTCGGCATTCAATGTGGGTCGGCATTCATGCCGACTGGTGCATGTCCGTATGCTGCCGTCGCCATGAATGGCGACCCACAGGTGAGTGGCCGGATGCCGCAGTCGCCATGAATGGCGACCCACAGGTGAGTGGCCGGATGCCGCAGTCGCCATGAATGGCGACCCACAGGTGGTTGCAGGCGGGGCTGAAGCCGAACCCACGGAGGAAGATATGGAATCACGCAACACGCTGGGCGCACTGCTGCTGGGAATCGCCATCGCGATCGGTCTCGCGGCGCTGGGCTACCAGCTGGGCAGTGCCGCGATCCGTTTCAAGGAATACGAGCGCTCCGTCGCGGTCAAGGGCCTGTCCGAGCACGAATACCCGGCCGACATCGTGATCTGGCCGATCCAGTTCAGCGCAGCCGACAACGATCTCGAGTCGCTGTACGCGACCATCGAGGCAAATACCGCGAGCATCCGCGAGTTCCTGCTCGCCCAGGGTGTGAGCGCCGATGCTGTCAGCGTGGCGCCGCCCTCGATCACCGACAAGTCGGCGCAGCGCTTCGGTGACGGCCAGCGCGCGGCGTTCCGCTATACCGCCGACCAGATAGTCACCGTCTACTCGACCGAGGTCGACCGGGTGCGCGCCGTGATGGACAGGCTGGCGCAACTCGGCAAGCAGGGTATCGCTTTCGCGGGCGGCGAGTACGCGAACCAGCCGGAGTACCTGTTCACGCGCCTGAACGAGGTCAAGCCGGGCATGATCGAGGAAGCGACCATGAAGGCGCGCGAGGTCGCCGAGAAGTTCGCCGCCGATTCGGGAAGCCGTCTCGGCAAGATCCGCCAGGCCTCGCAGGGGCAGTTCTCGATCGAGGCGCGCGACCGCAACAACCCGCACATCAAGAAGGTGCGCGTGGTGTCGACGGTCGAGTATTACCTCTCGGACTGATCGCGCTTGCAGCGGCTGCGCCTGCTCGGGCCGGGCATCCTCGTCGCGGCCACAGGCGTGGGCGCCGGCGACCTGGCCACGGCCTCGTTCGCGGGCAGCCAGCTCGGCACCGCGATCCTGTGGGCGGCGGTGCTCGGCGCCTTCCTGAAATATGTGCTGAACGAGGGGCTCGCGCGCTGGCAACTCGCGACCGGCGACACCCTGCTCGAGGGCGCTGTGCGGCGCTTCGGGCGCGTCGTCGGCTGGCTGTTCCTGCCCTACCTGTTGCTGTGGTCCTTCTTCGTGGGCGCGGCGCTGATGAGCGCCTGCGGCATGGCCCTGCAGGCACTGTTGCCGCTGTTCGAGGACCCGGAGCGGGGGCGCGTCGTCTACGGCGTGCTGGCGAGCCTGGCCGGGCTCGTGCTGGTGCGCGTCGGCGGCTTTCGCCTGTTCGAGCGCGTGATGGGGGTCTGTATCGGCGTGATGTTCGCCACCGTGGTGGTGATGGCCGTCATGCTCTGGCCGGGCACCGCCGAGGTGCTGCGCGGTCTGCTCGTGCCTGGCATTCCCGACCTGCGCGGCGAGGGCCTGGTGTGGACGGTTGCACTGATGGGCGGTGTCGGCGGCACGCTCACGGTGCTGTGCTACGGCTACTGGATCCGCGAGGAGGGGCGCACGGGCATCGGCGATTTGCCGCTGTGCCGCATCGATCTCGGCCTGGGCTATGCGATGACCGCGCTGTTCGCGATCGCGATGGTGATCATTGGCAGCGAGGTGCAGATCGACGGACGCGGAACCGGGCTGCTGCTCGCGCTGTCCGACAAGCTGGGTGCCGAGCTCGGCGAGGCCGGGCGCTGGATGTTCCTGGTCGGCGTGCTGGGCGCGGTGATGTCGAGCCTGCTCGGCGTGTGGCAGGCGGTGCCCTACCTGTTCGCGGACCTGTGGTCGATGACATTCGGCCGCCACCAGGCAGGCGCCGTGCGGCCGGCGGTGGACACGCACGCGGCGCCCTACCGCGTCTACCTGTGGCTGCTGGCGCTGGTGCCGATGCTCGGGCTGGTGGTGAGCTTCAAGGAGATCCAGAAGCTCTACGCCACCATGGGTGCGAGCTTCATCCCGCTGCTCGCGCTGGCGCTGCTGGTGATGAACGGGAGGCGCGCGTGGGTGGGCGCGCACGCCAACCGCTGGCCCACGGTGATCGTGCTGCTCGCGACGCTGGTGTTTTTCGCCGTGCTGGGGTGGTTGCGCATCGGCGAGTAGGCTCAGCCTCGGGCCGGACATGTGGGTCGCCATTCATGGCGACAGCAGTCGTCGGGGATGCATCAGTCGGCATAAATACCGACCCACATGAATGCCGATCCACAAGCGCGGACCTACATGGCCGCGCGCAGAAGCAACTCGTAACCCGCCGCGTCGAGGCGCACCGGGTTGGTGAGCGTGTTGACGTCGCGCACCGCCGCACCGGCGAGCGCCGGGATCATGGCCTCGGTGATGCCCATCGCACCCAGGCCGCGCGGGATGTTCAGGTCCGCGTTCAGGCGGCGCACCACGTCGATGAAGCCGGTGTCCGCCGGCAGTTCCAGCGCCTTCTCGAGGCGCGCGAACAGCGCCGGGCAGTGTGGGCGGTTGTACTCCAGCACCCACGGCATCAGCACCGCGTTCAGCGTGCCGTGGTGCAGGTTGAGACCGTGCCGGCCGCCGATCGCGTGCGCCATCGCATGCATCGCGCCGCAGCCGTTGAGCATCGTCATGCCACCCTCGAGGGCACCCATCATCATTTCCCAGCGCGCCTGGCGGTTCTGCGGCTCGTTGTACGCGGTGCGGATGTTCGCGACGATGCGCTGGATCCCGTCCAGCGCGACCGCCTTGGCCGGCGGGTTCTCGTTGCTGGAGAAGTAGGCCTCGAGGCAGTGCGACAGCGCGTCCATGCCGGTGCCGGCAGTCAGCCCGCGCGGCAGCGTGAGCGTGAGTTCGGGATCGGCCAGCGTGACCCTGGGCAGCAGGTTGTTGTTGATCAGCACGATCTTCTCGCCCGGTCCCACGGTCAGCACGGCGATCGTCGTCACCTCGGAGCCCGTGCCGGCAGAGGTCGGGATCGCGACGATCGGCAACGCGGCCGGCGTGATCGCGCGTCCCTCGCGCCTGATGACTTTGACGATGTCGTAATCGCGCAGCTCGCCCGGGTGCGTCGCCATCACGGCGGCACCCTTGGCGCAGTCGATCGCGGAGCCGCCGCCGAGCGCAACCAGGCCGTCGTGCGCGCCGGCGCGATACGCGGCAACGGCGGCGGCGACGTTTTCCGCGGTCGGGTTGCCGGGCAGGTCGCTGAACATCGCGGCGCCGGCAGGCATCAGTTCGAGCACGCGCGCCGCCGTGCCGGTGGCGACCATGCCGGGATCGGTGACCAGCAGCGGGCGCGCGATGCCGAGTGTCTTCAACTCCTTCGGCAGCAGCGCGAGTGCGCCGAAGTCGAAGCGCACCGGGGTCACGAAGTAGCTCTTGATCATGGGCGTCTCCGGCGTGAAAAATGACCGCGGGTCAACCGTCGTGCCGCAACTGTTGCTGCAGCGAGCGAACCTGGCGTTGCAGCGCGTCGATTTCATCGAGCAATTCCAGCGCCAGCGCGAGACCTGCCGGGTTGAGTTCGAGGTCGCGCCGCAGGCGCTGGGCGCGGCTCATGCGCAACAGCGCATCGGTGTCGAACTGCCAGCGATCATTGTCGCCCTGGTCGGTGACGGGCCTGACGATGCCGTATTCGACCATCTCGACCACGATGTCGGCATGAACGCCGCAACGCTCGCAGATCTCGCCCAGGCTGAACAACGCTGCGTCGCCTTGCAGGTCGGCGATGCAGATCACGGATTTGGCCATGCCCTAGTCCTCCCAGGCGGCGCGCGGGTTGAACGCGGATTCCTGCGCGGCGATCTGCCGGTACAGTGACTGGGTTGCGGCGCTGTGGTGTTGCGGCAGGCAGATCTTGAGCACGACGAGTTGATCTCCCGCGGGCCTTCCCGCCAGTCCCTTGCCCTTGATGCGCAAGCGGTCGCCGCTGCTGGAGCCCCCGGGTATCTTCAGCTTGACCTTGCCGCCGAGCGTCGGTACCTCGACGGTGGCGCCGAGCGCGGCCTCCCAGCTGGCCACCGGCAACGTGAGGAGGATGTTGCGGCCGTCGACGCTGAAATACGGGTGTGGCGCGAACTGGACCTCCAGGAACAGGTCGCCGGCCTCGCCCCCGCCGATGCCCGGTGCGCCCTGGCCGGCCAGCCGGATGCGCTGCCCGGGGGTCACTCCCGGGGGGATCCTGATGTTCAGCGTCTTTTCGCGATGCGAGACCCGGCCGGTTTCGTCGACCTCCGGGACGAGCAACCTGATCTGCTGCTCGCAGCCGCGGTAGGCTTCCTCCAGGAACAGCGAAATCGTGTGATGGATGTCCTGGCCGCGCATGCGCAAGCCGCGCGCGCCGCCCTCGCCGGTGAAACCGTGCCGCCCCGCGCGGGCCCGGCCGAACAGCGACTCGAAGAAATCGCTGAATTGCCGCGCGTCGTCGCCGCTGAAGCCGCCTTCGCAGGAGTCGCCGGCCGATTGCCAGCCTGGCGGAGGGCGGAACCCGCCGTCGGGCTGCTGCGCACCCAGCTTGCGCAGCTGGTCGTACCTGGCGCGCTTGTCCGGATCCTTCAGGACCTCGTACGCCTCGCCGAGCTCCTTGAACCGGTTCTCGGCATCGCGTTCCTTGCTGACGTCGGGATGGTATTTGCGCGCCAGCCGCCGGTAGCTGGCCTTGATCTCCTTCTCGTCGGCGGTGTCGGGCACGCCGAGGATCCTGTAGTAGTCCTTGAATTCCATTCAGCGCAACTCCCCGGGGCGATTCCTCGCACCCGGGCGCTTCAGCCCTTCTTGGCAGCCTTGTCGGCACGCTTTTCCTTCTGCGTTTTCGCCGGCTTTTTCTTGGTCTCCTTCTTCTTGTCCATGCCCTTTGCCATGTCGGTTTCCTCGCGTGGTTGATCCTGTCGTTCGCGCAGCATAACACCGCGCGACAGACGCATTACCCCGTCACGTCGATGCCGGCCGGGAAAATGCCCCGCTCGCGCACCGGGGACAAAGACAGGCCTTTCCCCGCAACGCCTCGGGTACCCGCTCCAGCGCTTGCGGGCTGATCACGACGCCGGTGCACCAGCACTCGACGGCGAAGTCGCCGGCCGTGGCGGGCGCGCACTGGTTCGGCTTCCCGCAAAGCGGGCACTGATGGTTCGGCAAGGGCTTCTTCATGGGCACTCCTGCGTGACGCCGCAATCAGCTCAGGTAGGTGCGGGCAAATGCCTCCATCCCTTCGAGTTTCCTCTCGAGCGGGAAGTACGCCGGATCGTCGATCCCCCAGCACAACGCCACGGTGCCATCCACCCCCCAATCTTCCAGTTGCCGATACACATCGTGCGAGGGCGTCGCTTCGGGAATCACGAAGCGGCGGAAGGTGCCGTGGTCGGTGCCGCCGCCATCGAGGTAACGCGCACGCTCGTCCCCGAGCCGGAGCAGCAGCGAATGGATCTCCTCCATCCCGTAGTTCATGCCCAGCCAGCCGTCGTTGCGCGCGGCGCGGCGCAGCGCCGCGCGCGACTTGCCTCCCACCCACACGGGGATGCGTTGCGCCGGCTGCGGTTGCTGGCCCACGGTGGGAAAGTCGAAATGCGCGCCTGCGAACGCGCACTCGCCGGTTTCCCATAACTCGCGCATGACCGACAGCATCTCGTCCATGCGCGCGCCGCGGGTGCCGAAGTCGGGGCCCATGATGCCGAACTCGTCCTCGCACCAGCCGGCGCCGATGCCGAAGTCGAAGCGGTAGTCCGACTGCGCGCAGAGGGTGGCCACCTGCCTGGCGACCGTGAAGGGCTCGCGCATCGGCAGCACGTAGACGTAGGTCATCACGCGCAGGCGCTCGGTCACGGCAGTGATGTTGGCGGCCGTGATGAAAGGGCAGGGGAAGCGCGTGTAATGCTCGATGTGGCGTTGTCCCGAGGGATGCAACGCCTTGTAGCCTGCAGGCATCGCGACGTGGTCGGGCAGTGCGATGCCCGCGAAGCCCATCTGCTCCGCGGCGCGCGCCAGCGACTTCATCTGCTCGTTGCCCTCGTGAAAGATACCCAGCCAGTATTCCATTCCCGTTCTCCTGTTGCGCTGTCGTGATGGCAGCACTCAGTGCTGCCGCAATTCCTCGAGTCCTGCGGGCGGCAGGGGCGTGCGCTGGCGATGCGTCGCGGCGTCGCGGCACGCGAACGCGGTCCAAAGCAGCTGAAGAGTGTCGCCGTGCGCCACCAGCAGGATGCATCGCGCGGCGTGCTCGCGCTCCAGGTCCAGGACCAGGTCGACGGTGCGAGAGCGCACCGCGGCTGCCGCTTCGGCGCCGTGCCGGCAGTGGTGCGGGTCGGCGGCGTCGGCGTTCCAGATCTCCTCGTAGCGCGTGGCGCTCTGGCCCTCGAGCGCGCCGAAGTGACGTTCGCGCAGGCGCGCATCGACCACGAGCGGTGCCTCGCTGCCGAGCACGATTCGTGCGATTGCGGCGCTCTCCCGTGCGCGCCGGAATGGCGAGCTGACGATCAGCGCCACCTCTTCGTGCCAGCCGGCGAGCGCCTCGCGCACCTGCGTTCGTCCCGCCGCGGTGAGGCCGAAAGCATCCTCGCCGGTACCCGGATCGCTGACGATGATGCCGCGGGCATTGGCCTCGCTGGTGCCGTGACGCAGCGCGAAGTAACGGTTGCGCAGCCGCGGGAGCGTGTCCATTCGCCCGCGCTCAGGAGGCGTTGCCGCCGTCCAGCTGGCCGACCAGCGGCAGCGCCATCGAAGGGTAGTCCGTGATTATGCTGTGCGCGCGCATGCGGTGGAGGTTGCGGATCGAGATCGGGTCGTTCACGGTCCACGCCGAAAGCTCGATCTTGCGCCGCCACGCGCCGAGACGCAGTGCCGGCGTACACGTCAAGAGGTTGGCCACGACCATGCGACAGCCGAATTCCTCGGCGATCGGCAGCGGATCCATCTTCGTGCAGACATAGCCGCGCGCCAGGCGCGGCGCCACCTGGCGCGCCATGTCCAGCACCGCGGTATTCGACGACGTGACGATGACGCGCGGGCCGAGCCGCAGCCGGGCGACCAGGTCGTGAAGCGCCTCCAGGGTGATGCGCAGGCGGTCGGTGCGGGCCGGCTTCTTGACTTCGAGCTGCCACGACTCCGTGCGCGGGAAGGCGCGCATCACCGCCTCGAGCGTGGGTACCCCCTCGCGCCGTGGCCACGGCGGCGCGCCGCGCCGCGCGTCCATGGCGCCGAGTTCCCGGCTGGTGAAGGCCTCGACCGTGCCGCTGCGACCGGTGGTGCGGTTCACGCGCGTGTCGTGCAGTACCACCAGCTTTTCGTCGGCGGCGAGTTGCACATCGAGCTCGAAGCGCCGCACGCCGCGTTGCCAGGCGTGCTCGAATCCGCCGAGCGTATTCTCGGGCGCTTCGCCCGCGGCGCCGCGATGTCCGTAGACCTGCATGCCAGTGGACCCTCGAGCCGGGGCTCAGCCGATGTTCGCCTGGCCGCCGTCGAGGCCGATGGTCTGGCCGTTTACGTACTTCGAGTAGTCCGAGCACAGCACCGCCACGAAGCGGCCGATGTCCTGCTCGCAATCGCCCACGCGCCCCATCGGCAGCGTCTTGAAGAAGGCCTTCGCCTCCTCGGGGTTCTTTTCCATCCACCACACCAGCCCGGGCGAGCTCGCGTGCGGCAGGATCACGTTGGTGCGGATATTGTCCTTGCCCCATTCGCAGGCGGCGGCACGCGTGAGCTGGCGGATCGCGTCCTTGACGGCGGCGTAGGCGCCGTAGCCCGACATGTCCCAGCGCTTGGTAGCCGAGCTCGCAAGATTCACGATCGAGCCGTCGCCCTTCAGGTAGGGGTGGCAGAGTTTCATCAGGCGCATGGTCGCTAGCGGGCCCGACTGGAAGCCGGCCTCGAAGGCCTCGTCGCTCACCGTGAACAGTTCGCCGTTCGGCACTTCCTGCGCGTTGTTGACCAGGATGTTGATACCGCCGAAGTGATCCACCACGGTCTTCACGCAGGCTTCCAGCGACGCCAGGCTCTTCACCTCGCATTGCACCGGTAGTGCCGTGCCGCCGCGGCGCTCGATTTCGGCCACGGTTTTCTGCAGCTTCCCGAGCGTGCGGCCCGTGACCGCCACTCGCGCGCCCTCGGCGGCCAGCGCCAGGGCGATGCCCTGTCCGACGCCCTGGCCGGCCCCGGTGACCAGTGCGATCCTGTTGTCGAGCAATGCCATGATGTTCCTCCTGCGGGACTAGAGTTTCGCGATGAAACCGGCGCGTATGTCCTTCTTCAGGATCTTGCCGGTGGCGTTGCGCGGCAGGTGCTCGCTGCGCACCTCGACGTAGTGCGGCACCTTGAACTGCGCGAGCTTGGAGGCCGCGAAGCGCTTCACCTCGTCGGGGCCGAGGCTCGCGCCCGGGATCGTGTGCACCACCACCGCGAGCTGCTCGCCCCATCTTTCGTCGGGCACGCCGAAGGCGGCCACTTCGTCGACGTCGGGACACTCGAGTATCGCGGCCTCGATCTCGGCCGGATAGATGTTCTCGCCGCCGCGGATCACCATGTCCTTGGCGCGATCGGACAGGAACAGGTAGCCCTCCTCGTCGAGGTAACCGATATCACCCGAGTCGAACCAGCCGTCGCGGAATTCCTTCGCATTCGCCTCCGGACGGTTCCAGTA
>JAGPES010000495.1 GCA_018057015.1 Pseudomonadales bacterium
CTCCGTGTCCGCGGCCTGCATCGGCATCGGCGGCATCGGTGTCCGCGCGATTGCTGCTACTGCCGGTTCGACAACGCTTTCCGGTGCCTGGATCTCACCGCGCTGACGCGGGCCGCGTGTGCGTGGCTGATGGCCCGCGGGGCGTCTCTCGGGACCACCTTCCGGACGCTGTGCCGGACGACCTTCGCCGCGCGGTGGCCGGCTTTCACCAGCGGACTCGCCCCGCGGCGGGCGGGGAGCGCGTTCGCCGCGCGGCGTTTCGGCGCGCGGCTCGCCACGCGATTCGCCACGCGGTGTTTCGCTGCGCGGCGCTTCACTGCGGGCTTCGCGTTCACCGCGTTCGCCGCCGCGGCCGCGACCGGATCCGCCGCGGCGACGTCGACCGCCACTGCGGCGCTCACCTTCGCCGCGTTCGCCTTCGCCTTCGCCTTCGCTGCGTGCACGCTCGCCGGTGGCCGCGCCCTCGGGTCTGCGGCGGCCGCCTTCAGCGGGCTGGGGTGCGGGCGCTGCGGGGGCGGTCGGCGCCGGAGCGGCAGCGCCGCCACCGAACAGGAAGCCCAGCAGGGATTTGACGATACCGGGCCTGGCTTGCACCGCGGGTGCCGCAGCCGCGGGAGCGGGAGCGGGCGCCGCGACCGGGGCGGGGGCCGCTTGCGCGACCGGTTCGGGAGCAGCGACCGGCGCCGGCTTCGGCGGTGAGATCGACTGCACCGCGGCTACCGGCACCTTTACCGGCTCGGCGGTACGGGTGACCAGGTCCACGGGCGGCGGCGCCTCGGGAATCGCCAGGAAGCTGGGCTCTTCGCTGTTCACCAGCGAGTTGTCGTCACGCAGGCGCAGCACCTCGAAGTGCGGCGTTTCCATGTTCGGGTTCGGGATCACCATGACGTGCAGGCGGTTGCGCTGCTCGATCTCGATGATCGCGCGGCGTTTCTCGTTCAACAGGTAGGTCGCGATCTCGACCGGCACGATGGTGCGGATCTGTGCGCTGCGCTCCTTGCCGGCTTCCTCTTCCACCAGGCGCAGCACCGAGAGGGCCAGCGACTTGGTGTCGCGGATCGTGCCCTGGCCGGTGCAGCGCGGGCAGACCACGGAACTGGTTTCCTCGAGCGAGGGGCGCAGGCGCTGGCGCGACATCTCCATCAGGCCGAAGCGCGAGATGCGTCCGACCTGCACGCGGGCGCGGTCGGGCACCAGGGCGTCGCGCAGGCGGTTCTCGACTTCCTTCTGGTTGCGCGTGCTGTTCATGTCGATGAAGTCGATCACGATCAGTCCGCCCATGTCGCGCAGGCGCAACTGGCGAGCGATCTCGTCGGCCGCCTGCAGGTTGGTCTGCAGCGCTGTCTCCTCGATGTCCTGGCCCTTGGTGGCACGCGAGGAGTTGATGTCGATGGACACCAGCGCCTCGGTCGGGTCGATCACGATCGAGCCGCCGGAGGGAAGCTTGACCTCGCGCTGGTACGCGGTTTCGATCTGGCTCTCTATCTGGTAACGGTTGAACAGTGGCACCGGGTCCTTGTAGAGCTTCACCCGGTTGCGGTAGTTCGGCATCACCTGCTCGATGAACTCCACGGCCTTGTCGTGGGCATCCTGCGCGTCGATCAGTACTTCGTCGATGTCCTGGCGCAGGCAGTCGCGGATCGCGCGGATCACGACGTTGCTTTCCTGGTAGATCAGCTGCGGCGCGCGTTTCTTGCCGGCCTCGGCGATCGCGCCCCACAGGTGCAGCAGGTAGTCGAGGTCCCACTGCAGCTCTTCGGCCGAGCGACCGACACCGGCGGTGCGGATGATGATGCCCATGCCGTCGGGCAGGTTCAGCGCGTTCAGCGCATCGCGCAGTTCCGTGCGCTCGTCGCCCTCGATGCGCCGACTGATGCCGCCGGCACGCGGGTTGTTCGGCATCAGCACGAGGTAGCGACCCGCGAGGCTGATGAAGGTGGTGAGCGCGGCGCCCTTGTTGCCACGCTCTTCCTTGTCGACCTGTACCAGGACCTCGGTGCCTTCCCTGACCACTTCCTTGATGCGCGGACGGCCCTGCGACTGCTCGCCGCCGTTGCCCTGGAAGTATTCGGGCGAGATCTCCTTCAGTGGCAGGAAGCCGTGCCGATCGGCGCCGAATTCGACGAACGCCGCCTCGAGGCTGGGTTCGACGCGGGTGATGCGGCCCTTGTAGATGTTGGCCTTGGTCGAGACCCGGTTGCGGTTCTCGATGTCCAGATCGTAGAGTCGCTGGCCATCGACCAGGGCGACCCGCAACTCTTCCGGTTGAGTTGCGTTGATGAGCATTCTTTTCATGGTTACCAATGTCCTTTGAGCGGGTTGCTGGGACTTTGGTACCGTCGTGACAGCACTACGGAATCAGTGGCTTGTTCTGCAGAGGCTTCTTGCTTCCTCGAAGTCTGGATTGCGTGCATGCGGTTCCGGGCGCTACGCCCCGCCGAACCGCCTTCGTCCCGTGCCGCCAGAAACTGCCTGGCTGCAACGGGGGCGCGTCTCAGTCTTTTCCGGTCCAGCGGGCGGTGCGAATTCGCGACCCGGCCCGCACAAAAATCTCAACAAGCATCCCGTCGTTGTTCGAACGGTACCTTGCGCCTGCCGGTCTCGCCGATGCGAAACCGGCCACGCCGTGCGCGCCGGGCCTTGTATTCCTGCTCGGCGGCGCGTCGTCGGCGTGGTGCATGAAACCCTTGTGGGCGCCCGGGTCGGTGCGTCCCGCGGACCGCATTGGGGCGGCAGTGGCGGGGACGGGTGTCCTGATCCTGGGGGCACGCTCCTGCGAGGGAGCGGGTCAAATGCGGAGCGGACTATAGCATTATCGGGTAAGTGCTTCAATTAGCAGCAAAAATGATAAACTTGGCCGATGCAAGTGCAACCAGTCCGGGAACAGCAGGGAGTCCACCTTGTCGAGGTGGACGAGGAACAGGCCGGGCAACGGCTCGATAATTTCCTCCTCGCGCGCCTGAAAGGCGTGCCACGCTCGAGCATCTATCGCATCGTGCGCAGC
>JAGPES010000494.1 GCA_018057015.1 Pseudomonadales bacterium
CCCAGCAGCAACGACAACACCAACGCCGGCGCCGCCGCGCCCGGCAGGTAGAGCATTGCGCCCATCAACGGCGAGAGCAGCGTCAGCGGCAGGCCGGTCACCAGCCAGTGCACGGCGATCTTGGCGATTGCCAGCAGGTACAGCGGATCGGGGCTGCGCACCAGTTGCTCCAGCGAGCCGTCGTCGTGGTCGGCGCGAAACACCATGTCCGTGGACAACAGCGATGCCAGCAGCGCGACCACCCACAGCACGCCCGGGGCGATGCGCGCCAGGTCCTCGGGCGTGGGTCCGATGCCCAGCGGGAACAGCGCGATCACGATCACGAAGAACACCAGCGGGTTGGCGATCTCGCCACGCCGGCGCAGCGCGATCAGCAGGTCGCGCCGCAGGGTTTCGGCAAAGGCGCCACGAATCTCCATCAGTCCACCATCTGCTGGCCGAGCGTGAGCCGCCGCAGGCTGTTGCCCAGCGCCAGGCGGTGATGCGTGGTGAGCAGCACCGCGCCGCCGGCCCCCGCATGGGCCGCGATCAGCGCTTCCAGTTCCCCCACCCCCGCGAGGTCTATCGCGGTGAAGGGCTCGTCGAGGATCCACAGCGTCGCGGGGCTCAGCAGCAGGCGCGCCAGCGCGATCCGTCGCTTCTGCCCGGCGGACAAACGCTGCGCGGGCGTGTGCAGACAGCCCGCGAGGCCGGTGCGGGCCAGCGCCTCCTCGATGGCGAGCGGCCGAACCCCGCCCCACAGCGAGGCGTGCCAGCGCAGGCTCTCTACCGGTGTCAGTGCCGGATTGATCGCCGCCTCGTGGCCGAGGTAGAGCGACTCGCGCCGGTAGTCGTAGCGCGCCCGGTCAATGTCCTCCCCGCGCCAGCTGACGCGGCCCGTGCAACGCTGCGAGAGCCCCGCGATGGTGCGCAGCATCGTGGTCTTGCCGCAGCCGTTGGGGCCCGCGACCTGCATGACCTCTCCCGCGCGCAGTTCGAACTGCACGTCCTCGAACAGCAGGCGCTCGTCGCGTTCACAGCGCAGCGCGCGAACCTCGAGCAACGGAACCGAGGCCTGTTGCGCCATGTCGGGGGTTTCCGGGGGGGTGTGGAACGGCGCGCCGGCTGCCGTGAAGCCTCAACTTCCGGCAGGTGCCGCCGCTATACTCGCCATGATCGGCGCGATTATAAGTGAAGCTCCCACCCCGCTGGCAACGAGCATGGACATTACCCCGAGCGGCCTGCTGCCGCGCGCGCTGCAGGCCCAGCTGAGCCAGCCTCCGGCGCTCGCCGGCGCCGTGCCGCCTGCGTGGCCGGTCGCTGCGCTGGAGGCGCTGGTGGTGGCCGCCCGCCCCGCGGCGACCCCATCCGGCGGCTGGAGCCTGGAGATCGACATCGGCGGCGAGCGCGTGCAGATGAGCAGCGCGACGCTGCTCGCCGAAGGGACCCGCGTGCTGTTGCGCGCGCTGTCGCCGCAACGCGTCCGCGTCGAGCGGCTGCTGGGCGGGCCGCAGGCACTGCAACCGCTGCGCGACGCCCTGCGCAACGACCTGCCGGCCCAGGTCCCCCTGCGCGAGGCCATCGCCCGCATGGCGACGCTGGCGACCGATCCCGCCCTGCCCGGGCCGCTGCGGGCGCGCATCGGCGAGATCCTCGGGCATCTTCCCGAACCCGCGCAGCTGCAGCAGGCCGCGGGGCTGCGTGCGGCCGTGCTGAACAGCGGCAGTTTCCTCGAACCGCGGCTGCAGGCCCTGCTGATGGCGGCCGCCGCTGCGCCACCTCCGCGTGCCGCAGTCCCCGCGAGCGCGGCCGCTGCACCCCCGCCGGCCACCGGCGCGGGCGCCGCGCCAATCGCGCCAGCCCCCGCAGTGCCTGCGTCGGCGCCTGCGCCCGGGCCCCGCGCGGCGCTGACGGCGTTGCTGCGCCTGCTGCTGCCGGCAACCGCGACGCCACTCTACGACGCCCGGGGCGCGCTGCGCCGCGGCCCCGACTCCGCGCCCGGCATCGCGCCCGGCACGGTCCCATTCGTCCCGGCACAGGCCGCGCCCGCTCCCGGCCCTGCCGCGTCGCCGCAGGCAGCGCCCGCGACGGGCGTTGCCGCCTCGTCTGCTGCCACGCCCCCGGCGAGCGTTGCCGGGTCGCCTGCTGCCACGCTTCCTGCGAGTGTTGCCGCCGCGCCACCCGGGGGCGTTGCCGCTTTGCCTCCGGTCACACCCGGGCCTTCTTTCGCGCCCACCACGCGAACCACGGACGGCACTGCACCTGGCCGCCCGCCGGCGCCGCTCACCGCGGGCGCGCTCGCCGGCGCGCCGCACACTGCGCCTGCCGCCGCCCCGGCGGCCGGCACCGTCACTCCCGCTACGCCTGCCCTGGCGCCGGGCACGGCCGCGCCTGCCATGGCCCCGCCGCTCGCGGCCGGACCCGGCACGACGGCGTCACAACCCGTGACACCGCTGTCCGGCGCCGGCGGGCACGATCCGGCCGTGCCGCAGCAGCCCGCTGCGCTCCCCGGCACCGGCACGCTGTCCACGGCCGGCGCCGGGGCGCCGGCGCGCCCGGCCGCGACCGCCGGCCTGGGCTCGGATCTGAAAGGCCAGCTCTTCGTGCTGCTCGAGGCCGTGTCGGCCTGGCTGCGCCAGCGCCCCGACGCAGGTCGCGCGTGGATGCCCGGCGCCGTGCCTTCGCCCGGCCTGCCGCTGTACACGGCGCGCGGCCTCTTCGCCGGCGAGGCAACCGCAGCGGAAACCACTGCCGTGGCGCAACCCGCGGCGGAACAATTACTGCTGCGCCTGGCGCAGCAGATGGCGGGCCCCGAGAATGCGAGGCCGCGCGACCCGGCGGACGCGGTGGAGGCGCTGCTGCGCTACGTGGTCGGGGCGCTGGCCCGCACCCGCGTACACCAGCTGGGAGTGCACCCGGACGGCCGTCGCCAGGGCGACAGCGGCGCGCTCCAGGCCTGGAGCGTCGAGGTCCCTGTCGCTTGCCGTGGCCGGTTCGACGTGCTGGAGATGCGGGTCGAGGATCA
>JAGPES010000496.1 GCA_018057015.1 Pseudomonadales bacterium
GCTTCCCGCCGTGGTGACGACGGACCTGCGCCTCAACGAGCCGCGCTATGCGTCGCTGCCGAACATCATGAAGGCGAAGAAGAAGCAGCTGGACACGCTGACGCCCGCCGATCTGGGTGTCGACGTTTCGCCGCGCATGCGGGTGCTGAAGGTCGAGCCGCCGCCCGAGCGCAAGGCGGGCATCAAGGTCGGTTCGGTTGCCGAACTGGTGGAGAAACTGCGTAACGAGGCAAAGGTGATCTGATGAGCACTCTGGTAATTGCTGAGCACAGCAACAACGAACTGAAGTCCGCGACCTATCACACCGTCACGGCGGCGCAGGCCCTCGGGGGCGAAATCCACGTGCTGGTCGCCGGTGGTGGCTGCCAGGCGGCGGCGGAGGCGGCCGCGCGCATTTCCGGCGTGACCAAGGTGCTGGTCGCCGACAACGCGGCCTACGCGCACCAGCTTGCCGAGAACATGAGCGCGCTGATCGCGGATCTCGGCACCGGTTATGACTACCTGCTGGCGCCCGCGACCAGCAACGGCAAGAACGTGATGCCGCGCGTGGCGGCGCTGCTCGACGTGGCCCAGATTTCCGAGATCATCGCCGTGGTCAGCGGCGACACCTTCCAGCGTCCGATCTACGCCGGCAACGTCATCGCGACGGTGCAGTCCACGGATGCACGCAAGGTCATCACCGTCCGCACCACCGGCTTCGACGCGGCGCCCGCCGAGGGTGGCAGCGCGGCGATCGAGGCGGTGTCGATCGCCTCGGACGCTGGCCTGTCCTCGTTCGTCGGCGAGTCGCTGGCCAAGTCCGACCGTCCTGAACTCACCGCCGCGCGCGTGGTGATCTCGGGTGGCCGCGGCATGCAGAACGGCGACAACTTCAAGCTGCTCGAGGCAGTGGCGGACAAGCTCAACGCCGCCGTGGGCGCCTCGCGTGCGGCCGTCGACGCCGGCTTCGTGCCCAACGACTACCAGGTCGGCCAGACCGGCAAGATCGTGGCCCCCGATCTGTACATCGCGGTGGGCATCTCCGGGGCGATCCAGCACCTTGCCGGCATGAAGGACTCGAAGGTCATCGTGGCGATCAACAAGGACGAGGATGCGCCGATCTTCCAGGTGGCAGACTACGGGCTGGTCGCAGACCTGTTCCAGGCAGTGCCGGAGCTTGCTGCGGCGCTCTGAGCGCGCTCGCGGAGCACAAAAAGCCCGGCCTTCGCGCCGGGCTTTTTTTATGTCCTGCCGGCGCCGTGTGCTCTGACATGCTCCCGCTCAGGAGAGCCGCGAACGGAAGTCCTCGTAGCCGAAGCGACGCACCACGCGCAACTCGTCGGTGCGGGAGTTCCAGATCGCGATCGATGGCAGGTTGATGCCGTTGAAGGTGCTGGTCTTCACCATCGTGTAGTAGGCCATGTCCTCGAACACCAGGCGCTGGCCGAGCGACAGCGGCTCGGGAAACGCGTAGTCGCCGATCACGTCACCCGCGAGGCAGGTCTGGCCGCCGAGGCGGTAGCTGTGCGGAAATTCGCCTGGTTCCCCGGAACCCGTGATCAGCGCACGGTAGGGCATCTCGATCACGTCCGGCATGTGGCAGGTCGCAGAGGTATCGAGGATTGCCTGTGGCATGTTGTTCCACGTGAGGTCGAGTACCTCGCTCACCAGCACGCCGCACTTGTAGGCGACGGCCTCGCCCGGTTCCAGGTAAACCTGCACGCCGTGGCGCTCGCGGAAATCGACCAGCAGCCGGATCAGCTCCTCGACCTGGTAGCCGGGGCGCGTGATGTGGTGGCCGCCACCGAAGTTGATCCACTTCATGCGCGGAATGAACTCGCCGAACCTCTGTTCGAAGGCCTGCACGGTACGCGCCAGCGGCGGGAAATCCTGCTCGCACAGCGTGTGGAAATGCAGCCCGCTCAGCAGTTCGAGCTGGTCGGCGCGGAACTGCGAGCGCGGCACGCCGAGGCGCGAGCAGGGTGCGCAGGGATCGTACAGCGGCACCGTGCCCTCGGAGTGCTCCGGGTTCACGCGCATGCCGAGCTGCAGGCCGGGGTGCGCGGCGCGGGTCTCCTCCAGCAGCGGCCGGAAGCGCTCGAGCTGGCCGAAGGAATTGAACACCACGTGATCGGAGAGGGCGAGCACCTCGCGCAGGTCGGGCTCGGTGAACGCGGCGCAGAAGGTATGGACCTCGCCGCCGTATTCCTCGCGCCCCAGCCGCGCCTCGTGCAGGCCGCTGGCGCAGGTGCCCGCGAGGTAACGGCGCACGAGCGGCGCCATGCTGAACATCGAGAAGGCCTTGAGCGCGAGCAGGATTTTCGCGCCGCTCTCGCGCTGCACGTGCGCGAGCAGCTGCAGGTTCTCTTCCAGCGCGACCTCGTCGACGACGAAGCAGGGCGACGGAACGCGTCTCGCGTCGAAGTGCTCGAAGTGTCGCACGCCGGCGGCTCAGTCCATGCCGCCGTCGAGGCGCATCACGTCCCACGGCAGGCCGTGCATGTTCAGCGCCTCCATGAACGGATCCGGATCGAACTGCTCCATGTTGAACACGCCCGCGCCTCGCCACTTGCCGGTCAGCATCATCTTCGCGCCGATCATCGCGGGCACGCCGGTGGTGTACGAGATGGCCTGCGACTGCACCTCGCGGTAACAGGCCTCGTGGTCGCAGATGTTGTAGACGAACAGGGTCTTCGGCTTGCCGTCCCTGGTGCCGCGCGCCAGGCAGCCGATACACGTCCGTCCCCTGGTCAGAGGTCCCAGGCTCGACGGGTCGGGTAGCACGGCCTTCAGGAACTGCAGCGGGACGATTTCCTGCCCGTTGTAGATCACCGGGTCGATGCGCGTCATGCCGACGTTCTGCAGCACCTTCAGGTGGTTCAGGTAGTTGTCGGAGAACGTCATCCAGAAGCGCGCGCGCCGCACCTTCGGGAAGTGTTTCACGAGGGATTCGAGCTCCTCGTGGTACATGAGGTAGATCTTCTTCGGGCCGATGCCTTCCGGGAAGTCGAACATGCGGCT
>JAGPES010000497.1 GCA_018057015.1 Pseudomonadales bacterium
GCACGACACGGTGCCGGTGCTGGTCCCGACCCTGCTCGGTGGCCTGGCCGGCGCGGTTTGCGCCGCGGCGATCCCGGTCAGTTTCCTCAAGCCGTTGCTGCTGGCCACCATGGTCGGGATGTCGCTGCTGATCCTGCTGCGTCCCGCGGTCGTCGCGCCACCGCTCGGCACGGTGCCGCTTTCAGTGCGCGACCGCCCCGTCGCATGGGCGGCGCTGTTCGTGGCGGGGGCGTACGGCGGGTTCGTGCAGGCCGGCGTGGGTTTCGTGCTGATCGCCGCGCTGGCAGGCACGCTGCGCTACGACCTCGTGCGCACCAACGCGCTGAAGATGCTTTGCACCGGGGCCTTCACGCTGATCGCGCTGGCGGTGTTCATCATCGATGACCTGGTGCTGTGGCTGCCCGGGCTCATCCTCGGCGTGAGCACGATGCTCGGTGCCGCGCTCGGCGTGCGCATGGCGCTGAAGGTGCGGCAAGAAACGCTGAAGTGGTTCCTGTTCCTGATGACCGTCTGTGCCAGTGCCATGGCGCTGTGGAACTGAGGAATCCGCTGCAGAAGACGATATCCACGAGCCGTTCCTGCTGCGGCTTCGATCCGGCGCGCCGAGGGGCGGCCCTTTGCCGCACGCGGCCGCCGCCTGGCACATCCCTGTGCGGCGGCTACGCGTGTTGCCGAAATCGCTCCCGGCGATTTCGGCATCCACATGTCCGCTCGCGGCACAGGGCCGCCCCTCGGCGCGCCTGAAGCTGGCGCGTGACGAACGCCTTGCGGCTTCGACCGGCACCGAAAAAGTTACCTCCATAACCGGAAGTTCGATCAGGAGAGCCCCGCCACCGGCACCAGCGCCCCGTGGATCGCGCGCGCGGCGTCGCTGCCGAGGAAGCAGATCACGTTGCCGAGATCCCGCGGGCTGACCCACAGCGAGGGGTCGGCGTCCGGCATGTCAGCGCGGTTGCGCGGCGTGTCGATCATGCTCGGCAGCACCGCGTTCACGTTGATGCCGTGGTGCTTCAGTTCCGCCGACAGGCTCTCGGTGAGGCGCATCACCACGCTCTTCGCCGCACAGTAGGCGCTCATGCTGCCCTGCCCCTTCAGCGCACCGAGCGCGCCCACGTTCACGATCGCCCCGCGTCCGCGCTCGATCATGCCGGGTACCGCGGCGCGCACCGCGTTCTGCATCGTCGCCACGTTGATCCGGTACATCTGCGCCCACTCGTCGTCGGCCACTTCCCACGTGCGCGGGCCCATCGTGAAACCGCCGGCCAGGTTGAACACCCCGTCGACCCGCCCGATCCTGTCGAAGCAGGCGCGGGTGGCGCCCGCGTCCCCGAGATCGACCGCGAAGCGCAGCGCGCCGTCGGCCGGTGCCTCGGCGGGAAACGCGAGATCGAGCAGCACCGTGTCGGCGCCGAGCGCACGCGCGCACTCGCTGACCCCGCGCCCGAGCGCGCCGGCAGCGCCGGTGATGACGATACGTTTGCCCTGAAGAGTCATGGGTCTATCTCCGGTGGACCTGGAAAAGTGCTCGTTCCGGCAGCCGCGGCCCGCGCTCAGAAGGCCGCGATACCGGTCTGCGCGCGGCCGAGGATCAGCGCGTGCACGTCGTGGGTGCCCTCGTAGGTGTTGACGGTTTCCAGGTTCGTCATGTGGCGGAACACGGGATACTCCTCCGAGATGCCGTTGCCGCCGTGCATGTCGCGGGCCATGCGGGCGACATCCAGCGCCTTGCCGCAGGAATTGCGCTTCAGCAGCGAGATCAGCTCGGGTGCGAGCTGCCCGCGTTCCTTGAGCCGCGCCGCCTGCAGGCAGCCGAGCAGCCCGAGGCTGATCTCGGTCTGCATGTCGGCAAGCTTCTTCTGGATCAGCTGGTTGGCCGCCAGCGGTCGCCCGAACTGCTTGCGCTCCAGCGTGTAGCTGCGCGCCGAGTGCCAGCAGCTCTCGGCCGCGCCCAGCACGCCCCAGGCGATGCCGAAGCGGGCGCTGTTCAGGCAACCGAAGGGCCCCTTGAGGCCTTCGACACCGGGCAGCAACTGCGCATCGGGAATCTCGACATCCGCCATCACGATCTGTCCGGTGATCGAGGCGCGCAGGCTGAGCTTGCCCTCGATCTTCGGCGCCGAGAGGCCCTTCATGCCCTTCTCCAGCACGAAACCGCGAATCCTGCCGTCGTCGCACTTCGCCCAGACCACGAACACGTCGGCGATCGGCGCATTGCTGATCCACATCTTGGCACCGTTCAGCACGTAGCCGCCGTCGACCTTGCGCGCGCGCGTGATCAGGCCGCCCGGATCCGAACCAAAATCCGGCTCGGTCAGCCCGAAGCAGCCGATCAGCTCGCCACGCGCCAGCCCGGGGAGGTACTTTTCGCGCTGGGCCTCGGTGCCGTAGGTGTAGATCGGATACATCACCAGGCTCGACTGCACGCTGAACATGGAGCGGTAACCGGAGTCGACGCGCTCGATCTCGCGCGCGATCAGCCCGTAGCTCGCGTAGCTCACGCCCGGACAGCCATAGCCGTGCAGAGTCGCGCCGAGCAGGCCGAGCTCTCCCATCTCGCGGAAGATCGCCGGGTCGGTCTTCTCGTTCCGGTAAGCCTCGCGGATGCGCGGAGCGAGCTTCTCCCGCGCGTAGTCGCGCGCGGTCTGCATCACCATGCGCTCCTCCTCGTCGAGCTGCTGCTCCAGCAGGAACGGATCCTCCCAATCGAAACTGCCCCAGTCCGAAGTTCCCATACGCTCAATTCTCCATATGTTGTCGTTGCCCGGCCCGCGCACAGGAACACCGTGCACTGCCATCATCCCGAAACCGGAACCGCCCGGCTCCGGCCCTCACTCTGCGCAATGAAATCCTCGCCGGTGCGCCGCGCGCGGCATCGCGCGTGCCGGCAAGCTGCCGGTGTCCTCGCCGAGCACGCGCGCCAGCTGCCCGGCCAATGCGTCGCCGAGCTGCCCGGGATCGTCGATCACCAGGCTGCGCCGGTAGTGCCGTGCGACATC
>JAGPES010000498.1 GCA_018057015.1 Pseudomonadales bacterium
CGGTGTCCCGAGGTGGCGATCTCCAGTCGCAACGCGTCGCTGACGTTCGCGGCGAGGAAGCCGCGGATCTCGTCGCGAAAGCGCTCCTGTTCCGGGGTGTAGCGAAAGTCCATGGCTCAGCTCCGATGCGGCGCCGGGTGTTCGCGCGCCGCCAGTACCGGCGCCAGCGCGGCGCGTTCGGCTGCCCCCAGCAGACGGTAGCCGCGATCGCGGGTGTCGCAGAACCAGACCGGATCGCCGCAGTCCCAGGCCTGGCGCTTCAGCTCGCGCTTGAGGACCTTGTTGGTCGCGGTGAGCGGCAACTGCGCGACGATGCGCACGAAGGACGGCTTCCACTTGCTGCCGAAATCCGGCTGCTGGTCGAGGAAGGCCTCGAATTGCGTCATGTCGAGCGCGGCGCCGGGCACGAGTTGCAGCGCCGCCATCACGCGGTCGCCGACCAGCGGATCGGGAACCCCGTAGACGGCGGCGGCGCTGACCAGGGGGTGGCGCGCCAGCACCTGCTCGATCTGGATCGCGGAGAGGTTCTCGCCGTCCACGCGCAGCCACTCGCTGCTGCGCCCGGCGAAATAGAAGAACCCCGCCTCGTCGCGGTAGGCGAGATCGCCACTCCAGTAGCTGCGTCCGCGCACGCGCTCGCCCGCCGCCGCCGGGTTGTTCCAGTAACCCTCGAACAATTCGCCGCCCTGGAGATTGACCAGTTCGCCGATGGCCTCGTTGCCGTTGCGCAGCACGCCCCCGGCGTCGAAGCGTGCGCGCGGGCATTCCTGCCCGGTGTCGGGGTTCAGCACCACGATGGACGGGCTGACGCCGAGACCGAGCGAGCCGCGCGGCGTCTGTGGCGTGCGCAGCACCGTGATACAGCCTTCCGAGGAACCGTAGCTGTCGATCACGGTACAGCCGAAGCGGCGCGCGAAGGTCGCGATATCGACGTCCGATGCCTCGCTGCCGAAGGCCGCGCGCAGCGTGTTGTCGGCGTCGTCGGCTCGTTCCGGCGTCGCGAGGATGTATGCCAGTGGCTTGCCGACGTAGCAGAACATGGTCACGCCGTAACGGCGCACGTCCGCGAGGAAACCCGATGCCGAGAAACGGCGACGCAGCACCGCGGCGCCGCCGGCGATCAGCGGCGGCAGCAGCCCCATCAGCAGGCCGGAGGAGTGGAACAGCGGCATCGGCACGTAGCTCACGTCGCGCCTCGACATCTGCTGGCGCTCGACCAGCATCGCGCTGTTGCGCAGCACGCGCGCGTGGGAGTAGATCACCGCCTTCGGGGCGCCACTGGTCCCGGACGTGAATATCAGGCAGAACGGGGCGACTGGATCGAGCGCGGGGGTGCCCGGTTGCGCGTCGCGGAAGCGGGCGATCGTCCCGGCGAAGGATGCGTCGTCCGTCACCTGCAACCGGGCGCCGAGCGCGTGCGCCGGTGCGGCGTCCAGTTGCTCGCGGTAACGCGTTTCGGTGACCAGGAAGCCGCATTGCGTGTGGGTGAGGTCGCGCGCGAGGTCGGCACCGCGACGCGTGGAATTGAGTTCGACCAGCGTGGCTCCCGCCAGCGCGCAGGCGCCGATCCAGAACAGGTGTTCGGGCGTGTTGTCCAGCAGCACCCCGACATGGAACGCGCCGGCGGGGCGCCCGGCGAGCAGCCAGGCCGCGCGCGCGGCGCATTCCCCGAACACCGCGGCGCCGCTCCAGTGACGATCCTCGAAGTACAGCGCGGGATCGGGGTCGGCGCGACGAGCCAGGAATATGTCGGCGACGGTCTGCACGGCGCTATCCCCGGTTCAGGCCGCGCGCGAGGGCAGCAGCACGGTCGCCTGCGCGGGCACCAGCAGCTGCCCGTCGGCATTCTCTTCCCAGACCTCCAGGTCCACCGCGGGGCGTGCGTCGAGACGATGCTTGCGCACCACCTTGCCGCGCAGCGTCAGCGCCTGCCCGGGCAGCGCCATGCCGCGGTTGGAGTAGGAGAACTTCCTGAGGAAGCCCAGTGCGCCCATCCAGTCGGTGACGTAGGCCGAGAGCTGGGCTCCCTGCAGCGGCCCCTGGACCAGCACCCTGGGCAGTCCCTCGGATTGTGCGAACCGCTCTTCGTAGTGGATGCGGTGCGCGTTGCGCGTCACCGCGCTGTAGAGAAACATCTGTGTCGTGCTGACCGTCCGGGTCAGGGGCGCGAGTTCCATGCCTTCCTCGACGTCCTCGAAGTAGCGCTGTGCCGGTGCGTTCATGCGTGCTCTCCGCTCGGTGCTCAACGGTTGACGATCGTGTTGACCTCGACGGCCACCTTCTCGCCCCGCTGGTTGATGTAGGTTGCCTCGATCAGCACGAACACCGAGCTGCCGCTGGCGCCGTGGCGCTCGTAGACGTCGCGGATGCGACGCCGGCGCGTGAGCACGTCGCCGGGGCGTATCGCCGCGAAGTACTCCACCTCGTAGCCGCCGAAGAGCTTGCGCTTCGCCTTCAGTGGCGGGAACACCAGGCCCTTCTGCTCCAGCGGCACGCCGTCCCCGGCGAGTTCCGACAGCGGCACGTCGGTGTCGAAGGGGATCGAGAGGAATGCCGGCGGCGCGGTGATGCCCCCCGGCGCGGCATCGGGGTCGAGCCAGCACGGGTTCAGGTCGTCGGTGGCGAAGCAGAAGCGCCGGATCTCCTCGACCGAGACCGGGTAGCCGGTGACCGCCTCGCCGCTGGTACCGATCGCGGCGAGCGAGTCCGGCGTCAGCAGCGACTGTGCGGGGTCCGGCCGGGCCGCGCTGGCGCCAGCGGCGCCGCGCAGCGCCGGTTGCGCCGGCTGGAAGCGCAGCAGCGTGATCCTCTCCTGCTCATGCCGCTCGAACACCGGCTCGAGCACCATGCCGATGGCGATGTTCGCTTCCGGCACGTTGACCAGCGTGGTGGTCAGGCGTGGCCCCTCGTCGAGCTCCACCACCGCGAGGTACTGCGGCACTTCGTCGGCGAACAGCGGGTGCGTGGGACGGCGCGAGAC
>JAGPES010000499.1 GCA_018057015.1 Pseudomonadales bacterium
CGCCGTGCTCGCCGACCTCGAGGCCTTCTACCGCGACGCCAAGCAGTGCTTCGATGCCGATGCGGCATTCGCCAACCGCGCTCGCGACTACGTGGTGCGGCTGCAATCGGGCGACGCGCACTGCCGGCGCCTGTGGCAGCGCTTCATCGACATCTCGGTGGCGCACAGCGAGGAGATCTACCGCAAGCTGAACGTCACGCTGACGCACGCCGACATCAAGGCCGAGAGCGCCTACAACGACGACCTGCCGGTGGTTATCGCGGAACTCGAGGCACGCGGCCTGCTGGCCGAGAGCGAGGGCGCGCGCGTGGTGTTCCTCGAGGAGATGCGTGATCGCGACGGCAACGCGATGGCGGTGATCGTGCAGAAGGGCGACGGCGGCTACCTGTATGCCACCACCGACCTCGCCGCCGCGCGCTTCCGTGCGCAGGTGCTGCACGCCGACCGCATCCTCTACTTCATCGACGACCGCCAGAAGCTGCACATGCAGCAGGTGTTCGCGATCAGCCGCCGCGCCGGCTTCGTGAGCGAGCACACCAGCCTCGAGCACCATCCCTTCGGCAAGATGCTGGGCGAGGACGGCAAGCCGTTCAAGACGCGTTCGGGCGGCACGGTGAAGCTGGCCGAGCTGCTCGACGAGGCGGTGGAGCGCGCTGCGCGCCTGCTGGCCGAGCGCGAGGCGGATCTGTCCGCCGGGGAGCGCGAGACCGTGGCGCGCCAGGTGGGCATCGGCGCCGTGAAGTACGCGGATCTCTCCAAGAACCGCACCAGCGACTACGTGTTCAGCTGGGAGCACATGCTGAGCTTCGAGGGCAACACCGCACCCTACCTGCAGTACGCCTGCACGCGCGTGCGCAGCATCTTCCGCAAGGCCGGCATCGATGCGGCGGCACTCGCCGGCCCGATCGGCGTCGAGGCACCCGAGGAGCGCGCGCTGGCGCTGCGCCTGGCGCAGTTCAGCGAGGCACTGAGCTCGGTCACGCACGACGCCGCGCCGCACCTGCTGTGCGCCTATCTCTACGATCTCGCCGGCCTGTTCATGCGTTTCTACGAGAACTGCCCGATCCTGCGCGACGACGTGCCGCCCGCGGTGCGCGCGAGCCGGCTGCGCCTGGCCGACGTGGTCGCACGCACGCTGGGCACCGGCCTCGAGTTGCTGGGCATCGAGACGCCCGAGCGCATGTAGGCCGCCATTCATGGCGACAGGTGCCTTGCCGATACCCCGCGGGCTCGGCTGTGCCGAACCCTTGTCGGGCTGAAGCCCGACCCACATGGCCGGACCTACACGCTGCTGGAAGTCTTTTGGCATACTGCGGCGACAACGCTCGCCGCAGGGACACACGGGCATGATGAGCTTGCCGGGCCTGGCCGAAGACGAACTGCGTCGCCGCATCCGCGTGCTGGCCCGGGCAGACGAGGACGAGTGCGTCGCGGCGCTGCTCGCGCAGGCCGACGCCGCACCGGGGCACGCCGCTGCGGTCGTCGCCACGGCCACCGGGCTGATCGAGACCATCCGCGAGAGGCAGCGCTACCGCGCCGGCATCAACGCGCTGCTCAACGAATACTCGCTGTCGAGCCGCGAGGGCGTGGTGCTGATGTGCCTGGCCGAGGCGCTGCTGCGCGTGCCGGACAGGGTCACCGCCGACCGCCTGCTTCGCGACAAGCTCGGCAGCGGCGACTGGCGCTCGCACGTGGGCAACAGCCAGTCGCTGTTCGTGAACGCCTCGGCCTGGGGCCTGCTGCTGACCGGCAAGGTGGTGCGGCTGCGCGAGCAGGACACCGAATCGGCCTGGCGCATGCTGCGCCAGACCGTGGGCCGCGCGGGCGAGCCGGCGATACGCGCCGCGATGCGGCTGGCGATGAAGATCATGGGCACGCAGTTCGTGCTGGACACCGACATCGGATCGGCACTCGAAAAGGCACGCGAACGGGAAAGTCGCGGTTACCGCTATTGCTACGACAGGCTCGGCGAGGGCGCGCGCACCAGCGCCGATGCCCACGCGTATTTCCTCGCATACCGCGAGGCGGTCGATGCCGTGGGCAGGCACGCCGGCGCTGCCGACCCGGTTGCCGCCCCCGGCGTCTCGGTGAAGCTCTCCGCGCTGCACCCACGCTTCGAGCTCGCGCAGGCCGGGCGCGTGCGTGCCGAACTGGTGCCCCGCGTGCTGGAGCTGGCCGTGGCTGCGCGCGCGCACAATATCGGCCTCGGCATCGATGCCGAGGAAGCCGGGCGGCTCGACATCACGCTCGAGGTATTCGAAGCCGTCTATTGCGACCCGCAGCTCGGCGGCTGGGAAGGCTTCGGCCTGGCGGTGCAGGCTTATCACAAGGCCGCGCCCGCGGTGATCGACTGGCTCGCGGCGCTCGCCGCGCGCCACGGCCGGCGCATCATGGTGCGCCTGGTGAAGGGCGCCTACTGGGACGCCGAGATCAAGCATGCACAGACCCAGGGGCTCGCCGGCTATCCGGTGTACACGCGCAAGGCGTCCACGGACGTCGCGTACCTGGTCTGCGCCGCCCGCCTGCTCGCGCTGCGTGAGCGTCTATATCCGCAGTTCGCGACCCACAACGCGCATTCGGCCGCCGCGGTGCTCGCGCTCGCCGGCGCCCCCGGGGGCTTCGAGTTCCAGCGCCTGCACGGCATGGGCGAGGAACTGTACGAGGAACTCATGGAACAGCGCGGCGTGCCGGTGCCGGTACGCATCTATGCGCCGGTCGGTGTGCACCGCGACCTGCTCGCCTACCTCGTGAGAAGGCTGCTCGAGAACGGCGCCAACAGCTCCTTCGTGCACAACCTCGCCGACGACGCGCTCGCCAGCACCACGCTGGCCGCGGATCCGAGCGCGAAGCTGCGCGCCCTCGACCACTACGCCAACCGCGGCATCGCGCTGCCCCCGGCGCTGTTCGGCACCGCGCGCGCCAACGCCCGCGGCGTGGACCTGCACGACTACGACGAGTTGCACGGCTTC
>JAGPES010000500.1 GCA_018057015.1 Pseudomonadales bacterium
GCGTAGACCTGGCGCGCGCCGCGCAGCTTGCCGTCGTGCGCGTAGCCGGCGATGTGCGGCGTACCGACCAGCACGCGCGCGAGCAGCGCGCGATCGAGTAGTGGCTCGTGCTCCCACACGTCCAGCGCCGCGCGCACCGACGGACGCTCGCCGAGGCTCTGCAGCAGTGCAGCGTTGTCGACCACCGCACCGCGCGCGGCGTTGATCAGCAGCGCTTCGTCGCGCAGGCGCGCCAGTTCGCTTGCGCCGATCATGTGCCGGGTGGCGTGCGCGCCGTCGCGCGTCAGCGGCACGTGCAGGCTCAGCACGTCGCCGTCCAGGGCTTCCTCCAGCGAGCACGATTCCGGCGGAATGTCGCGCGTGAGCAGCGGGTCATACACGCGACACGGCACGCCGAGCGCGCGCAGGCGCGCGAGCAGGCGCGCGCCCACCTGCCCGCAGCCGACGATGCCGACCGTGCGCCCGGCGAGTCCCACCGGCGGCGGGAAGGCGAGCGCGAGCACGCCCAGTACGTAATCGACCACCGAGTCCGCGTTGCTGCCCGGCGCGTGCGCGAAGCGGATGCCCAGCGCATCCAGTTCGTCGACGCGCACGTGGTCGGTGCCCGCGGTCGCGGTGGCGACGAAGCGCACGCGGCTGCCGGCGAGCAGCGCGCGGTCGACGCGCGTGATCGAGCGCACCAGCAGCGCGTCGGCGTCGCGCACGGTGGCGGCGTCGATCGCGCGCCCGGGCATCAGGCGCACCCTGCCAAAGCGCGTGAATGCCTCGCGCGCTCCGGGAATGTTCTCGTCGATCAGCAGGTTCACGTCGCGGCGTCCGCGACGCTCAACAGGCGCGCGCGCAAGCGCTCGCCCAGGCCGTGAAAGTCCGCGAAGTCCGCCAGCGCGGCGCGCTGCGCGGGCTGGCGCGCGGTCGCGGGCAGTTGCTCCGCCGCGAAGGCGTCCTCCGCGAGCGCGGTGAGCCGACGCGCCATCAGGATCTGCTCGCCGTGCGCCTCCAGCAGCCGCGCGATGCGCGCCGCGCCGCGCAGCGACGAGGCGGCGACCCCATCGAGCGCGCCGAGCAGCGCGTGCACGTCGGCGTAGCGCTGCAGCAGCGCCACGGCCGTCTTCACGCCGACGCCCGGCACGCCGGGCACGTCGTCGACCGGGTCGCCGCACAGCGCCAGCAGGTCCGGCACCTGCTCGGGCGCGATGCCGTGGCGCCCGCGATACGTCGCGCGATCGAGCGGCGCGGCCGTGGGGAAATCCCACAGGCGGTCGTCCGCCCCGCGCAGCACCTGCCCGAGGTCCTTGTCGCGGCTGATCACCACCGCGCAATCGCCCTGCGCGCGCGCCGCGCAGGCCGCGGAGGCGATCAGGTCGTCGGCCTCGAAGCGCGCGCTGGCAACGCTGGCGATGCCGAGCAATCCGGTGAGCTCGCGGCAGGCCTGCAGCTGGAACGCTAGTGCCTCGTCGGGCAGCGCGCGGCTGCGCTTGTAGCCGGGGTGGATCGCGTTGCGGAAACAGCTGCCGAGGCTCTCGTCGAAGGCCGCGAGCGCGTGCCCGGGCGCGGCGCGGCGCACCAGATCGCAGAGGAAATTCGCGTAGCCGTGCACCGCGTGCGTGGGGTGGCCGTTGGCGGCCCGCCACTCGGGCGCCAGCGCGAAGTACGCACGGAAGATGTAGATCGAGGCGTCGAGCAGGTAGTGCGGCTGCATCGTCAGCTGCCGCCGTCGAGCAGCCGGCGTGCTTCGTAGTCCGCGGGACGCAGCTCGGCGCGGCCGCCGAAGCGCGCCGCGAGCGCCGCGTGCAGGCGCGCCGCGCGCGGCGGCAGGCCGTTCACGCACCAGGCCGCGGCCTCGCGCGCGATCGCCGCGGCAAAGGCTTGCACGTCGCCCGCGGCACCGTCGAGGTTGTCGATGCTCGGGCGAAAGCGCATGCCGCAGGCCTCGTGCAGCAGCCACTCCAGCGCCTGCGGGCGTGCCTCGAGACGCTCGAATTCGCGCTGCGTCGCCGCGTCGCGGCCGTCGGGGCTGTACCAGTAACCGTAGTCGGGCAGCAGGCGGCGTTGCGCGCCGGCAATGCACCAGTGCGCGATCTCGTGCAGCGCGCTCGGCGTGTAATCGAGGCGGAACACGATGCGGTGCGCGGAGCACCCGGCACCGGCGGGCAGGTAGACCGGCTCATCGCCGCCCTTCACGAGGCGCGTGTTCTCGCTGGCGAGGAACAGCTCGTCGAACAGCGCGCACAGCGCGTCGCAATCGGGCGGCGAAGGCGGCACGGGTTCAGCCGCCCTTGCGGATGCGATAGAGGAATTCGCCATCCGGCTCTTCGTGCGCGAGCAGCGCGTGGCCGAGGAATTCGCAGAAGCGCGGGATGTCGCGCTGCGTCGAGGGGTCGCTGGCGAGCACCACGACGACCTCGCCGGGCGCCATGTCGCGGATGCGGTTGTGCAGCATCATCACCGGCTCGGGACAGAACAGGCCGCGCGTGTCCAGCGTGGACTCGGCGCCCGCGTTCACGCCTCGGGTTCCGTGGTGGCCGCCGCGCGCATCTGCGCGGCCTGTTCCCGGGTCAGCAGCTGGCAGCTCTCGATCAGCGTGTCGAAGAACACCAGCACCTCGCCACGCTCGATCTGGCGGCGGATCTGCGCGACCTTGGTGGCCAGCGGCACCTCGGACAGGCCGTACTCGGTGCCTTCGCGCGTCGCGAACTCCTCGATCACGCCCTGGAGCGCATCGGCAGAGAGCTCGCGCCACGGGATCTCCAGTGCCGTCATTGCGCCGGTTTGCGAAAGCGCAGCGTCATGCGGTCGCTCTCGCCGATCGCGAGGTACTTCTCGCGGTCCGTGTCGCCCAGCGCGAGCGAGGGCGGCAGCGTCCACACACCCTTGGGGTGATCGCGGGTGTCGCGCGGGTTGGCGTTGATCTCGCTCTTCTCCTCGAGCACGAAGCCCGCGGCCCCGGCGGCCTTTATGACCATCTCC
>JAGPES010000501.1 GCA_018057015.1 Pseudomonadales bacterium
GCGCACCGGCGCCGGCAGGGACGCGGACTCCTCGGCCGTCAGCCACTGGAAGTGCTCGATCAGTTCGCCCGCCTCGCCCGACAGCGCCATCGCCAGGTTCTTGGGGGTGTGAAAGCGCTCCCACGCGCGCTCGGCCGCAAAGCGGCGCATGGCATCGCGCAGTTCAGTCAGCGCATCGGCGGCGAGCGGATCGGGCGGCATCGGTGCGGCGCTCATTCGATGTGGTGCTCGAGATCGAAGCCTGCGCCCTCGTCGAGCGCGAGGCGTTCGGCAAGCCAGGGCAGCGTGGGCTCCAGGCGCTGCGGCAGCACCCAGGGCGGATTGATCACGTACAGCCCGCTGCCGAACATGCCGAAACCGTCGCGCGGCGGCTTGCGCACCGCCAGCCGCACGTCGAGCCAGCTCTCGGCGCCGAGTTCGGCAAGGCGCGCCGGCAGCGCGCGCGCCTCGGGGCGCGCGAGCATCGGATACCACACCGCGAAGGTGCCGGTGGGAAAGCGGCGCATGGCGTCACGCACCGTGTCGACGACGCGGCGGTAGTCTTCCTTGACCTCGTAGGGTGGATCGATCAGCACCACGGCACGGCGCGAGGGCGGCGGCAGCAGGCCCTTGAGCGCGGTGAAACCATCGCTGCGGCGCACCTGCACGCGCTCCTGCTCGCTCTCGAAGGTGCGCTGCAGGGAATCGAAATCGGCCGGATGCAGTTCGAACAGGCGCAGCCGGTCCTGCGCGCGCGCGCGCGTCATCGCCAGGGCCGGCGAGCCGGGATAGAACAACAGCCGGCCATGCGGGTTGAACTGGCCGACAGCGGCGAGGTAGTTCGCCACCGCCGGCGGCAGGTCATCGCGTCCCCACAGCCGCCCGATGCCATCGACGGACTCGGCCGTCTTGTCGGCCTGCTCGCTGTCGAGCGCATAACACCCCCCGCCCGCATGCGTGTCGACGTAGTACCAGGGCTTGTCCTTGCGATTGAAGTAGTCGAGCAGTTCGAGCAGTACGAGGTGCTTGAGAACGTCGGCGTGATTGCCGGCGTGGAAGGCGTGACGGTAGCTGAGCATGTGGGTTTTCCGATGTCGGCCGGCATCCTAGCACCCCCCGTCGTGGCGCAAAACCCTTGGCGGATCAGCAACATTGCACATCGCGCGAGAGTTCTCATGCTGCACTGCAGTTGCTATGATGCGCGCCCCGACTGCCGCGAGCCTCCGGCGAGCGACATCCAATAGCGAGAACAACTATGAGCATCTATGCCCTTGGCGACCGTCGCCCGAGTTTCGGCGAAGGAAGCTGGATCGCGCACAACGCGACGATCGTCGGATCGGTGCACGCCGGGCGCAACGTCAGCGTCTGGTACAACGTGGTGATGCGCGGCGACAACGACCCGATCACCATCGGCGACGACACCAACATCCAGGACGGCTCGGTGCTGCACAACGACGACGGCGTGCCGCTGGTGATCGGCAGCCGGGTCACCATCGGCCACATGGCGATGCTGCACGGCTGCACCATCGGCGACGGCAGCCTGATCGGCATCAACGCGGTGATCCTGAACAAGGCCGTGATCGGCAAGGAATGCATCATCGGCGCCAACGCGCTGATCCCGGAAGGCAAGGTGATCCCGGAGCGCTCGCTGGTCGTCGGCTCGCCCGGTCGCGTCATCCGCACGCTGACCGACAACGAGATCGAGCACCTCAAGTGGAACGCCCAGCACTACGTCGATAACGCCCGCCTGTACGAACAGGAGCTGTGCGCGCTGGAGCCCTCGAGCGTCATCGGCGCGAAGGAGGCCTGATGCGCGGCGCCCTTGCCCTGCTGTCCGCCGCGGCGCTGCTCGCTGCGGCACCGCTGCACGCCACCGATCCGGTTGCACCCGCGCAGGCGACCACGATCGAACTGTCGGCCGAAGCGAGCCAGGCTGCTGCGAACGACCTCGTCACCGCCGTGCTCTATGCCGAGCGCAACGGCCCCAACCCGGCCGCGGTGGCGCGCGAGGTCAATCGCGACATCGCCGCTGCGCTCGAGATCGCGCGCGCGCGCGCCGACATCAAGGTGCAATCGGGCAACACGTCGACGTGGCCGGTCTACGCGCAGGACGGCAAGGGCCGCATCACCGCCTGGCGCATGCGCTCCGAGATCCAGCTCGAAAGCCGGAATCCGGCCGCCATGTCCGAGCTCGTCGGCGAACTGCAGGCGAGCCTGGCGCTGGCCCACATCGCGATGCAGCCCGCACCGGAGACGCGCCGCAAGGCCGTCGACGAGGCGACGGTCGGCGCCCTGCGCGCCTTCGAGCAGCGTGCGGCGCTGATTGCCGGCGCGCTCGGCAAGAAGCATCGCATCGCCCATCTGGCCGTCGGCGACAGCGGTTTCCAGCCGCCGATGCCGCGCATGCGCGCCGCAGCGATGTCCGCGGAAGTGGCCTCGGCACCGCTCGAGGGCGGAGAGAGCCAGGTCTCCGTGCATGTCAGCGGGCGCATCGAGCTCGTCGACTGAATCGCCCGGGCGGCGCGCGTCCGATTCCGGGCCGCGCCGCGCCGCCAGAAGTCTTTGACCGCCTGCATGCGAGGGGCGCGGGAGCCCTTCACCTCGTTTCGAGAAAGTGGCCGCAAATATCTGATTCAGCGACGAACCTTGCACGACGCGATACGGTGGGATAGGCTGGCGCAAATATTTTCCGCCTTCCCTCGACAGATCGCTCATTCGTGCCATGAACACCCTGGACTGGTCGCATCTTCGCCCGCTCCGCGCTGCTCCGCGGCGCCGCCCTCGCGCAATGGCCTTGTTCGCCGCAATTGCCGCAGCGGCGCTTCTCGCCGGCTGCAGCACGACGCCGCCTGTCGCCACGACCTCGGCGCCGGCACGCGTGGTCGCCCCCAGCGGCAATTACTTCGCGCTCGACGGTGAGCACCAGACGCAGGAGATGGTGCTGTTCGCGCTCGGTCTGCTCGACACCGGCTATCGCTT
>JAGPES010000502.1 GCA_018057015.1 Pseudomonadales bacterium
GCGCTGGCCGAGTTCGGCATCGTGTTCCTGCTGTTCACCGTCGGGCTGAACTATTCGCTGCCGCAGATACACGCGTTGCGCAACACGGTGCTGACGCTGGGCACCGCGCAGGTCGGACTGACCACGCTCATCGTCGGCCTGCTCGCGTATTTCGTGCTGGGCCTGCCGGCGGCGACGGCCTTCGTGATCGGCGCCGTGTTCGCGCAGTCGTCCACCACCGTCATCAGCAACCAGCTGATCGCGCAGGGCGAGGAAAACAGCCGGCACGGACGTCTCGGCGTGGCGATGTCGGTGTTCCAGGACGTGACCGCGGTGCCGCTGCTGATCCTGATCCCGGTGTTCGGCGCCGCCGCGGGATTTGCCACGGTGCTCGGAGACATCGCGCTGGCGCTCGCCAAGGCGGTGCTGGCGTTCGTCGCGGTGCTGTACGGCGGTCGCTGGCTGTTGCGCCCGCTGTTCCATTACGTCGCCGGGCAGCGTTCCGCGGAACTGTTCACGCTCACAGTGCTGCTGGTCTCGCTGAGCGCCGGCTGGGCCACCGCCAGGCTGGGCCTGTCGATGGCTTTCGGCGCCTTCCTCGCCGGCATGATGCTCGGCGAGACCGAGTTCAGGCACCAGGTCGAAGCCACCATCCGTCCGTTTCGCGACGTGCTGCTCGGGCTCTTCTTCGTCGGCGTCGGCATGCTGATCGACCCGATGGCGTTGCCGGGAATCTGGCACTGGGTCCTGTTCGGCACGGCTGTCCTGCTGCTCAGCAAGATCCTGCTGGTGGCACAGATCGTGCGCTGGTCGGGGGTCGATCCGCTCACCGCCTGGAGCACGGCGCTGCTGCTGGCGGTCGGCGGCGAGTTCGGTTTCGCGCTGTTGTCGCTTTCGCTCGGCGACGGGGCCATCGACAGCCACAGCGGGCAGATCGTGCTGTACTCGGTGCTGCTGTCGATCATCGTTGCCCCGTTCCTGATCCGCTACCACCATGCGATCGCGCGCCGGCTCACGCCATCCGCGGCGGCGGACACCAGGCCGGGCGTACCCGGGGTCAGCGCGGACGAGGCCGGCAAGCTCGACAACCACGTCGTCATCTGCGGCTACGGCCGCATGGGCCAGAGCGTCGGCAACTTCCTGGAGGCGGAGGGTATTCCCTACGTCGCGCTGGATCTGGACTCGGACCGCGTGCGGCAGGCGCACCTGGCGGGCGAGCCCGTGTTCTACGGCGACGCCAGCGACGGCAGCGTGCTCGATGCGGTGGGCATCGCGCGGGCGCGGCTGGTGGTGATCGGTCACAACGACATTGCCGCCGCGCGCCGCATCCTGCATTACGTGCGTCGCCAGCGCCCCGAGCTGCCGGTGATGGTGCGCACCGCCGACGAGACGCACGTCGAGGAGCTGCGCGCGGCCGGCGCCACCGAGGTGATCCCGGAGACGCTGGAAGCCAGCCTGATGGTGGCGGCCACCGCGTTGCTGCTGCTGGAGGTGCCGCTGGTGCGCGTGGTGCAGAAAATGCGCGAGCAGCGCAACAGTCACTACCGCTTGTTGCGCGAGTCCTTTGGCGGCCACAGCGGGCTGTCCGGCGAGTTGGTGGAACGGCAGGATCGCCTGCGCACCGTGGTGCTGCCGGCGGAGTCGGCCAACGTGGGGCAGCCGCTGCAGGTCGCCATGAACGACGGCGTCGTCGTCACGGCGATGGTGCGCGAAGGCGTGCGCCGGCTGAACCCCGATGCCGGCACGATCATGGCGGGCGAGGACATCCTCGTGCTGTTCGGGTCGCTGGAGGACCTGGATCGCGCCGAACGCGCGCTGCTGCAGTGACCGCGGGAGCACCGCGATGAGTCCGCTGCCGCTGAGTGACGTGCTGGCGCTGCACCGCGCCGGCCGGCTGCCCGAGGCCGAGGCGGGCTATCGCGCGATCATCGCCGCCAGCGCCGACGCCGACGCGATGCAACTGCTGGCCTCGCTGCTGCACCAGGACGGGCGTTCGCAAGAGGCGCTGACGTGGCTGGATCGCGCGCTGCCGCGGCTGGCGCGGCGCGATGCGGCGGAATCGAATCGCGCCGCGATGCTGCTCGCACTGGCTCGTTTCGACGACGCCAGGGCCAGTGCCGAGCGGGTGCTCGCACGCGATCCGCAGCACGCGGGCGCGGCGCTCAACCGCCGTCTCGCGCTGCTCGGGCAGGCACGCGCGGCGAGCGAGCTGCTGGTGAAGGCGCGGCACTACGCGAGCTATGCCGCCGCCGGCGGTGACGATCCCGGCGCCTTCCTCGACTACGGCAACGTCCTGCAGAACATCGGCGCCGCGCAAGAGGCGATCGCCGTCTTCGAGCAGGCGCGTGCGCTCGACCCGCACTCGGCGGACATCGCCAGCGCGGCGCTGATCGCGGCCCATTTCCACCCCGGTGCCGACGCGGTGGCACTGGCGCAGCGCGCGCGGGCTGCCGCGGCCGTGCACGCGCGCGGTGTGGCCGTGCGCGATGCGCGCGCCGGCGAGGCGGATTGCTTCGGCTTCTACTCGCCGCGCTTCGGCGCCGGGCCGCTCGCGAGCCTGGTGCTGCCGGTGCTGCGCGCACTGGCGCGGCGCGGCATTCGCATCGTGCTGTTCCCGGGTTACGCGCACGACGAAGCCGAGGCGGCGCCATTTCGCGCGCTCGCCGCGGGCTGGCACCACGTCGGTGGACTGGACGACGCGGCCTTTGCCGCGCGTGTTGCGCGCGAGCGCGTCGGCGTGCTGTTCGATCTCTGCGGTCACGCGCCCGGGAACCGGCTGCGCGCCTTCGCCTCGCGCCTCGCGCCGCTGCAGGTGAGCTGGGGCGACTGGTTCTGCACCACCGGGTTGGCGAACATGGACCTGTTCATCGGCGATGCCGTCACCACGCCGCCCGCGGAGGACCGCTGCTACAGCGAGCGCGTGCTGCGCCTGCCGCGCACGCGCTTCGCGTACGCACTGCCCGGGGATGCGCCGGCC
>JAGPES010000053.1:0-7692 GCA_018057015.1 Pseudomonadales bacterium
GCCTGCGGCATCGGCCTGCAGAGCACCGAGCGCTACGAGGCGGGCGAGACGCTGCAGGTCGAACTGGCGTTGCCGCCCGAAGACACCCGCCTGTGCGTGCCGGCGCGCGTGGTGCGTTGCCGCGAGGCGGCGCAGGGCAAGTGCCTGCTGCAGCTCGATTTCGCCGGCTTGGGCCACGACGAGCAGGAAATCCTGATCCGCTTCATCCTGCGCCGCCAGGGCCAGTTCCTGCAGGGCCTGCGCGAGCAACGCGAAGAGCGGCGCGCGCGGACCGCCTCCTGAGGCAGACAGCGCGCGGGCGCTGACGTAACATCCCGCGAATCGTCCACCACCCGGAGAGTCACCGTGCGCTACGGAATCTGCCTGCCCTACATGAAGCGCGACTACGATCGCGACACCATCCTGGCATGGTGCCGCGCCATCGACGCCGGCCCCTGGGACAGCCTGTCCTGCGGCGAGCGCATCACCGGTTACACCTGCGACATGCGCGTGCTGCTGTCGGCGGCGGCGGCGGTGACCGAGCGGGTGCGCATCGTGCCCTCGCTGTACGTGCTGCCGATGCACTCCGCGGTGTGGGCCGCCAAGGAAATCGCCACGCTGGACGTGCTGTCCGGCGGTCGCGTCACGGTGACGGTCGGGGTGGGCGGGCGTGAAAAGGATTACCGCGCGGTGGGCGCCTCGTTCGCGCACCGCCACGAGCGCATGGACCAGCAGGTCGCCGAGATGCGACGCATCTGGGCCGGCGAGCCGCCGTTCGAGGGCGCCGACCCGGTGGGGCCCGCGCCGGTGCAGGCCGGCGGCCCGCCGATCCTGATCGGCGCGATGGGCCCGAAGGGCATGCGCCGCGGCGCCGAGTGGGCGCAGGGCGTGTACCTTTTCTCGATGAACGGCGACAAGGGCGAGATCGCGAGGATGATCGACATGGCCGACAGTTCGTGGGAGGAGGCCGGCCGCGCCGACCGTCCCTACCGCATGGCCGGCTTCTGGCACTCGCTCGCCGATGACGCCGCCACGCGCCTGCACCAGTACACCTACGACTACCTGAAGATCGCTGGCGACGAGATCGCCAATGCCGTGGCCGGCTCGATGACGCGCTCGACCGAGGACGCCGTGCGCCGCGCGATCGACGACTACCGCGCGCTCGAGGTCGACGAGATCATGTTCGTGCCGGTGACCGCCGATATCGCCGAAGTCGACCGGCTCGCCAACCTGATCGCGAAGATGGGCTGAGCTACGCTATACTGCGCGCTCTCCTGGGGGTGGGTAACACCTGAGACACCGGCGTCGGGCCGGTGAACCCCTCGAACCTGATCCGGATAATGCCGGCGAAGGGATAGGAAAACGCATGCCGCCCGGCGTGCGCGCCAATATCCGCCAGCGCTGGTCCGGATCTCCTTTGCGGAGGTCGCGGATGCGTCATGTCTCGTCCCTGTACCCATGCGGCGCGCGCCGGCGCGCCCTGTCCCTGTGCCTCGCGGCGCTCGGCGCGCCGCATGCGGTCGCGGCGCCGGCGCCCGACCGGCTCGAGGAAATCGTGGTCACGGCGCGGCTGCTGCCCAAACCCGTGGACACGGTCCCGGCGAGCGTCAGCGTGCTGCCCGCGGCGCTGATACGCGATCGCCAGGCCAATCATTTCGAGGAACTGCTGAACGCCGCACCGAACGTGAACTACAGCTCGGGCGCCTCGCGCGGGCGTTTCGTGCAGATCCGCGGCATCGGCGAGCGCAGCCAGTTCGTCGACCCGGTGGATCCCTCGGTCGGGTTGTACATCGACGGCATCGATTTCAGCGGGCTCGGCAACGCGGGCACGCTGTTCGACGTCGACCAGGTCGAGGTGCTGCGCGGCCCCCAGGGCACCGCCTTTGGCGCCAGCGCGATGGCCGGCCTGGTCAACATCCGCTCGGCGGCACCGCTCGACCGGACGATGGCGCGCGTGGAAGGCGGCCTGTCGGAATACGGTGGCAGCACGCTGGGCGCGGTGGCCAGCGGCGCCCTGACGCCCGCACTCGGCGCGCGGCTCGCGGTGCACCGCAACCAGGGCGACGGCTACATCGAGAACGACCATCTCGGGCGCGACGACACCAACGACATCGACGAGACCACGGCACGCGCGCGCCTCGACTGGCAGGCCAGCGATGCGCTGGCGCTCGGACTCACGCTGATGCGCGTCGAATCGGACAACGGCTACGACGCGTGGTCGCTAGACAACACCCGCCACACCTTTTCCGACGAGCCGGGGCGCGACCGCCAGACCAGCGATGCCGCGGCGCTGCGCGCCGACTGGAGCACCGACGCGGGCTTCGACGTGCAGGCCGTCGCGACCTGGATGGGCTCGGACCTCGACTACGGCTACGACGAGGACTGGTCCTACGCGGGGATCTGCGACGGCACCGACTGCGAGGGCTGGGAGTACTCTTCCACCGACCGTTACCTGCGCGACGTCGAGGCGGGCAGCCTGGACCTGCGGCTGGTGTCGCACCCGGGCGAGCTCACGTGGGTCGCCGGGCTCTACGCGATCAGTCGCGACACCCGGCTCGAGCGCCGCTTCCACGACTGGGACGCGGATGCGCCCGGGCTCTTTCACAGCGATTACGACAGCGGCCACGCCGCGGTCTACGCCGAGCTCGACTGGGCGGCCAACGAACGCATCTCCGTGGGCGGCGGGCTGCGGCTGCAGCGCTTCGAGGCCGATTACGACGATTCGCTGGGGCTGGAGCAGCAGCCCGAGGACAACCTGCTGGGCGGACAGCTGAGCGTTCAGTACGAGCTCGACCCGCGCGCCATGGCCTATGCGCTGGTCGCGCGCGGCTACAAGGCCGGCGGCGTGAACGGCGAGGCGATCGGCAAGGCGCAGAAGTCGGGCCTCGATCCCTCGATCATCGCCTTCCTCGGTACGCGCAGCGAGTTCGATGCCGAGACGCTGTGGAACTACGAGCTCGGCTGGAAGTTCGCGAGCGCCGACGACCGGCTGCGCCTGCGCACGGCGCTGTTCTGGATGGAGCGCAACGACGTGCAGCTGAAGGCCTGGTACAACGAGGGGCCCGAGTTCGTGGGCTACACCGACAACGCCGCCAGCGGCAGCAACTACGGGCTCGAGCTCGAGGCCGACTGGCAGGCCCATGATCGCCTGCGCGTCGATGTTTCGCTCGGCCTGCTGGATACCGAGATCGGCAATTTCGTGGCCAACGATCCGGAGCTGGGCTTCGTCGACAAGGACGGCCGCGAGCAGGCGCAGGCGCCGAACTGGCAGTTCCGCGCCGGCGCCGAGCTCGAGCTGTTCGCGCGCGGCTTCGCGCGGGTCGAATACGAGGGCAAGGACGGCTACTATCTCTCGGACTCCGACGACGAGCGCAGCGACGCCAGCCGTCTGCTGCACCTCGCCGCCGGTTACCGCGGCGAACGTATCGAAGCCACGGCGTGGTTGCGCAACGCGCTCGACGAGGACTACGTGGTGCACGGCTTTTATTTCGGCAACGACCCGCGCAAGTTCTACGCCAACGAGGCCTGGTACCAGTACGGCGCGCCGCGCGTGGCGGGCGTCACCGTGTCCTGGAGTTTCGGCTAAGGAGCTTTCATGCAGGTTTCGGTGGATCTCAGCCTGTACCCGCTGCAGGACGACTACATCCCGGTGATCATCGACTTCATCCATCGCGTGCAGCTGCACGAGGGCGTCGAGGTCGTGCGCAACCAGATGACGACCCAGCTGTTCGGCGAGTACGCGCGCGTGATGACGGTGCTCACCGAGGAGTTGCGCCACAGTTTCGAGATCCACGGCAAGGCCGTGATCGTCGCCAGGATCGTCAACGGCGATGTGCGTGCCAATCCCTGAACCCGGGCGGTGACCGCGATGCTCCTCGACTGGCTGCAACTGCACGGCTGGGAGGCCCTGGCCGTGCTGCTCGGCATCGCCTACCTGCTGCTGGCGATGCGCGAGAGCCTGTGGTGCTGGCCCGCGGCCTTCCTCAGCACGCTGATCTACCTGTTCCTGTTCTGGCACGCGGAACTGCCGATGGAATCTGGGCTGCAGTTCTACTACCTCGCGATGGCCGTCTACGGCTGGTGGCACTGGCGCGGCGGCGCCACCGCCACGGCCCAGGCGCTGCCGGTGCGCACCTGGCCGTGGCACTACCATGTCGTGGCCATCGTGCTGGTGCTCGCGGCCTCGCTGGCCTCGGGGGCTGCGCTCACGCAAGCCGGCCTGGGCCGACTGCCCTACCTCGACTCGTTCACGACCTGGGGCGCGATCCTCACGACCTGGATGGTGGCGCAGAAGCTGCTGGAGAACTGGCTCTACTGGCTGGTGGTCGACGGCGTGTCGCTGTACCTGTACCTCGACCGCGGGCTGCACCTCACCGCGCTGCTGTTTGTGGTCTATCTTGTGATCGTGGTTTTCGGGTACTTCCAGTGGCGCCGTCATTATCGTGAACAACATGCAGCGTCCGATGCCCCGCGCGCTGGCTGAACTGTTCCGCGACTGGCATCCCGATACCCTCGACACCGTTCCCGAGCTGGAAGCCGTGTTCAGCGCGGGCCACAGCAACCGCAGCTTCCTCGTGCGCCTGGGCGGTCGGCGCGTCGTGGTGCGGCTGCCCGAGGGCAATGGGGATCGCCTCGGCATCGACCGCCATGTCGAGCAGCGCGTGCTGGAGCTTGCCGATCGCATCGGGCTCGGCGCCCCGGTGCTTCATTGCGACCCCGCGCGCGGCGTCCTCGTCACCGCCTACCTCGCATCGAAACCGCTGCGCGTCGAAGGCATCTCCGCCGATCACACCATCGACCGCCTTGCCGCCGCCCTGCACCTGCTGCATCGCCAGGCGCTCGACGTGCCGGTGCTGAACATCGCCGATCGCGTGCGCGCCTACGCGCGCGAACTGCAGGCGGACGATCCGCTGGCCTGGCCGCGCGCGCGCCGCTGGCTGGCTTCCGCGCGCCAGGTGCTGGAGCAGTACCGCTTCGGGCGCTGGCGCACCGCGCTGTGCCACAACGACCTGCTGGCGCAGAACGTGTTCGAGGTCGACGGCGCGGTGCGCTTCATCGACTGGGAATACGCCGCGCGCGGCGACGCCTTCTTCGACCTCGCCACGATCGCCGAGGACCGCGGCTTCGGCGCGCTCGACCGCAGGCGCCTGCTGCTCGCCTACGGCGAGATCGGCGACACGGCGATCGAGCGGCTGTACCGCGCGCGCGTGCTGTACCGCCTGCTCGGCGTGATGTGGCACCTGGTGCGCTATCGCGGCGCGAGCGCGCGCACGGTGCCGGCGCTGGTGCGCCATGAACAGGCGCTGGATGCGTTGCTGCGGCAGGGGCCGGACTAGGTGAATACCCGCGACGTCGTGGCGCGGCTGCTGCTGCCGGCACTGGCCGTGCTGCTGCTGCTCGCCTTCGTGCTGGCGCTGAACACGGGTTCCTCCGGCGCGCTGCTGTGGCCGGCGCTGCGTGACTGGGTCGGGGGCGAGGAATCGGCCGCGCTGATCATCCTGCGCGAGATCCGGCTGCCGCGCGCGCTGGCCGCGCTCGCGGTCGGCGCCACGCTGGGCGTGGCCGGCGCCGCGCTGCAGGGCATGCTGCGCAACCCGCTCGCGGAACCGGGTCTCGTCGGGGCCTCGAACTGCGCCTCGCTGGGCGCGGTGCTGGTGCTCTATTTCGGCCTCGCGCCGATGCACTCGCTGCTGCTGCCGGGGGCCGGGATACTGGGGGCCGTGGCGGCGCTCGCGCTGCTGCGCCTGCTGGTCGGGGACTACGCGCGCGTCGCGACGCTGATCCTCGCGGGTGTCGCGCTCAACGCGTTCGCGGGCGCGGCGATCGCGCTGGCGCTGAATCTCGCGCCCAGCCCCTACGCGATGCACGAGATCGTCTACTGGCTGATGGGTTCGGTGGCGAACCGCAGTTTCGGGGAGCTCGCTTTCAGCCTGCCGTTCATGGCCCTTGCGCTGGCGCTGCTGCTGTCGACGGGCCGCTACCTCGAGGCGCTCAGCCTCGGCGAGGACACCGCCCACTCGCTGGGCTTCGGCGCGCGTTCACTGCCGTGGCGCGTCATGGGCGGGGTCGCGATCGGTGTCGGGGCGGCAGTGGCGATCAGCGGCACGATCTCCTTCGTGGGCCTGGTGATCCCGCACCTGTTGCGTCCCTTCGTGGCGCATCGTCCGGGGCGGCTGCTGGTGCCGAGCGCGCTCGGCGGCGCGCTGCTGGTGCTGCTCGCCGACGTGCTGGTGCAGTCCTTCCATTCCGCCAGCGAACTGAAGCTCGGTGTCGTCACCTCGCTGCTGGGTGCGCCGTTCTTCCTCGCCATCGTGCTCGGCGCGCGGAGCCGCATCACGTGAGCACGCTGGCGCTCGAGCGCGTGAGCGTTCGCCTCGGCGGACGCATGGTGCTGCACGAGCTGTCGTGCGCGCTCGCCGCCGGCGAGATGCTCGGCATCATCGGGCCCAACGGCGCCGGCAAGAGCACGCTGCTGCGCGTGATGGCGGGCCTGCTGCGCCCCGACGCGGGACAGGTGCGGCTGCAGGGGCGCGAACTGCAGTCCTGGCCGGGCGCCGAGCGCGCGCGCCGCATCGGCTACCTGCCGCAGGCCGCACCGGTGCACTGGCCGCTGGACGTGCGCACCGTGGTGGAGCTCGGGCGCCTGCCGTGGCGCCACGGCTGGTTCAGCGTCGACGAGGGCGCTCGCGATGCGGTGCAGGCCGCGTTGCGCGATGCCGAGGTCGAGGACCTGCAGGGCCGGCTGGTGAGCCAGCTCTCGGGCGGCGAGCGCACGCGCGTGATGATCGCGCGCCTGCTCGCCGGCGCACCGGGGATCATCCTCGCCGACGAGCCGGTCGCGGCGCTCGATGCCTACCACCAGCTGCACGCGATGGAAGTGCTCGCCGAGCGTGCCGCGCGCGGCATGGCGGTGGCCGTGGTGCTGCACGATCTCAGCCTCGCGGCACGCTTCTGCCAGCGCATCCTGCTGCTCGATCACGGCGGAGTTGCCGCCCACGGCACGGCGCGGGAAATCCTGTGCCCCGGGATACTCGAACCCGTCTACGGCGTGCGCATCCGCGTGCTCGACGAGGACGGGCTGGTCGCGATCATCCCGTGGCAGCGCCGCTGAAAGCTGTCGACGCATGAACCAGCACCTGCCAGGCATTGCCACCGCTGTCTCCGTCGCGCTGCCGGACTGGGTGCCCGGCGCGGTCGATGCATTTCCCGCGTGCGCCAGCGATGTCGAGCGCATGCGCCTCGCGATCACGCTCGCGCGCGAGAACATCGCACGCGGCAGCGGCGGCCCCTTCGGCGCGGCGATCTTCGCGCGCGGCGCGTCGCGGCCGTTCGCGGTCGGGGTGAACTGCGTCGAACGGCTGCGCAACGCGATGCTGCACGCGGAAGTCGTGGCGCTGATGCTGGCCGAGGCGCGGCTCGGCTCGTACACCTTGCGCGCGCCGGGCGCGCCGGAATACGAGCTGTTCACTTCCTGCGCGCCGTGCGCGATGTGCCTGGGCGCGACGCTGTGGAGCGGCGTGCGGCGCATCGTGTGCGCCGCCGGGCGCGAGGACGCGATGGCGCTCGGTTTCGACGAGGGACCGGTTTTCCCCGAATCCTGGATTTACCTGGAAGCGCAGGGCATCGCGCTGGAGCACGGGCTGCTCGCGGCGGAAGCGGCCGCGGTGATGCGCCGCTACCGCGAGGGCAACGGGCTGGTCTACAACGGCTGAG
>JAGPES010000053.1:7792-13134 GCA_018057015.1 Pseudomonadales bacterium
TTCCCCGAATCCTGGATTTACCTGGAAGCGCAGGGCATCGCGCTGGAGCACGGGCTGCTCGCGGCGGAAGCGGCCGCGGTGATGCGCCGCTACCGCGAGGGCAACGGGCTGGTCTACAACGGCTGAGCGCATCGTGGGTTCTGCTTAGCAGGAGCGCGCCATGCGCGCGATATCGCGGGCATGGCCCGCTCCTACACTCGGAAGCAGCGCGTGAGTGCGGCCGATAGGCGGTTCGCGACACCCTCTGAAACCGAACCTACGCGCGCCAGGCCCAGAGGTGCGCGGCGACCAGCGCGCGCCACGGCGTGAACTGCGCCAGCCAGCGTTCGGCTTCCGGCGCAGCGATCTTTTCCTGCCGCCGCAACAGCAGTTGCAGCTTGCGCCGCACCGCCACGTCGCCGTGCAGCGAGCCGTCGAGATGCCCGAATCCGCGCAGCAGCGTGTACTCGACGGTCCACGGGCCGACGCCGTGGATCGCCGCGAGCTGCGCGCGGATCTGCGCCACCGGCGGCGCGTCGGCCCAGGCATCGAGTGGCAGGGTGCCGTCGGCGGCGTCCCGGCCCAGCGCGGCGATCGTCAGCGCCTTGGCCTGCGACAGCCCGGCTGCGCGCAATCCGGCCGCGTCCATTCGCGCCAGCCGCGCCGCATCGGGGTGGCACAGCAGTCCGTTCGAGTGGCGGATGCCGGCGGCCTCGATCAATCGCCGGCGCACCGCGGTGGCCGCGGCGAGGCTGATCTGCTGCCCGATCACGGCCCAGACCAGTGCCTCGAACGGCGTGGCCAGCAGCGGCACGCGCAGGCCGGGAAGGGCCGCGATCAGCGGGCCGAGCTCGGGGTGCTCGCGGTAACGCGCCTCGAAATCCTCCACGGCCTGCTGCAGGCCGAGCATGCGCCGCGCCATGCGTCGCGCGGCGTCGGGTTCGGGCAACGCGCCCGCGCCGTCCACGACCAGTTCCACCGCCGCCTGCCGCGTGCCGAAACGCACCCCGAGGCACGCGGGCCGCCCCGCCCACACCACTCCTTTCTGCAATGCATTGCCGGCCACGCGTTCGGCGGTCGCGGCGGCATCGCGGCGATGGAAGGCGAGGAAGTCCCCGGCGCGGTACGCGGGCGGCAGCGCCAGCCGGAACGCGATCCTCGCCTGCCTCACCCCTTCGTCTCGCGCTCGAGCAGCGCACGCTTGCGTTCGATGCCCCAGCGGTAACCCGCGAGATTGCCGTCGCGGCGCACCACGCGGTGGCACGGAATCGCCACCGCGAGCGGGTTGGCGGCGCAGGCCCCGGCCACGGCGCGCACTGCGCGCGGTGCCCCGATGCGGCGCGCGAGTTCGGCGTAGCTCAACGTCTCGCCGGGCGGAATTTTTCGCAGCGCCTGCCACACGCGCTGCTGGAAGGCGGTGCCGCGGATGTCGAGCGGCAGATCCAGCCCGAGTTGCGGCGCCTCGACCAGGCCGACGACCCTGGCGACCAGGGATTCGAAGGCCGCGTCGCCGCCGGCCAGTTGCGCGGCCGGAAAACGCTGCTGCAATTGCGCGAGCAGTGCATCCGGATCGTCGCCGAGCAGGATCGCGCACACGCCGCGCGCGCTCTGCGCCACCAGGATCGAGCCGAGCGAGCACTCGCCCACCGCGAAGCGGATCGTGGTGGCGGCACCGCCGGCGCGCCAGGCGCGCGGCGTCATGCCCAGCACCGCGCCCGCGTCCTCGTAGAAGCGGCCGCTGGAGTTGTAGCCCGCCTCGTAGATGGTCGCTGTGACGCTGCCGGCATGTCCCAGCTCACGCTGCACGCGCCGCGCACGCTGCGCCCTCGCCCAGGCCGCGGGCGTGAGGCCGGTCACGGCCTTGAATACGCGGTGCAGGTGGAACGGGCTCATGCCGGCGCGCTGCGCGAGCTCGGCCAGCGTCGGCGCGCGCTCGGCGCCCTCGATCAACCGGCACAGCCCGGCAACCATCGCCGCGTGCGGGTTGGCAGGCAGCGGACGCTCCGGATGGCAGCGCCGGCACGGTCTGAAACCCGCGCCCTCGGCATCGGCCGCAGTGGCGTGGAACGCCACGTTTTCGGGTCGCGCGCGCCGCGAGGGGCACGAGGGGCGGCAATACACCCCGGTGCTGCGCACCGAGTAGACGAAGCGGCCGTCCGCGGCCGGGTCGCGCGCCAGCACCGCGGCCCAGCGCGGATCGGCGGTGGTCGTGTCTGCTCTCTGCTTTGCGGTTGCCATGGGCGTCTCCTGTGCTGCCAAGCATATCGTGCGTGCAGTGTGGCGGCATCGCGGCGGCGGGAAACTCCGGCTCTTGCTGTCGAATTCGCGCTTCAGGTCTCGGCCCGGGTGCGCAACAGGCTGGCATCAGCTAACCCGAGCCCGGCGAATACGCACGCACATGGTGGCCTGGCAACTCTGCGCTATCCGGGTTACCGTGCGGCGAGTTCCCTGGTCATCCTGCCGTTGGCTGTTCGCAGCGTTCGTGCTGCGCGAGCGCACGTGCTCGTGAAATCGCGCGCGATCAGCGACCGCCAGCTGCCGGGATGAGCTGCAGCGCAGGCAGCACGGGCCCCAGGCGCACGAACAGATCGCGCTGGCGGGGCTGCAATGCCGCATACGGGGGCCCGAACACCACGTTGACCGCATCGACCAGTCCGCCATAGCGCGCGGCGAGCTTCGCCGGCAACTCGTTGAGCAGGCCGACGATCGCGAAGGTATCGAGCATCGCGTCGCTGACCAGCGCCGGCATCTGCTCCCAGCGGCCCTCGCGCGACAGCGCGACCAGCCGCTCGCCGACGTCGTCCCAGCCGTGGTGGCGCATCACGGCCGCATACGAGGCGGTCGCGGCGTAGAACGAGATGTGCTTGCGGATCAGCTCGACCGACCCGGCCAGCTCGCGCGAATCGCTGCCGGTGGCGAAGAACGGGTTGATCGCGAACTCGATGTCCGCCAGCGATCGGCCCGCCGCCGCCGCGCCCTCGGCCACGGCCGGGCGGATCACGTCGCGCAGGTAGGCCGCGGTGTTCAGCGGATGCATGCGGATGCCGTCACCCAGCTCGCCGGCGAGCCGGCAGTTGTAGGTGTTCACCGCCGCCACATGAATCGGCACCGCGCCCACGCCCTCGATCGGGCCGGGATTGAAGAACGGGTTGCTCAGCGTGAACTGGTAGTGCTGGCCGCGAAAATCCGGCTTCGCGCCGGTGCGAAAGTGCTCGTGGATCGCCTTCACGCACAGGATGTATTCGCGCAGCCGCGGCCCCGGGGGCGACGGCCACGGCGTCGAGTAGCGGCGCTCGTTGTGCGCCCGCACCTGGGTGCCCAGGCCCAGCACGAAACGCCCGCGCGAGAAGCGCTGCAGGTCCCACGCGAGCTGCGCGGTCACGAACGGGCTGCGGGGAAACGAGATCGCAATGCCAGTGCCGATGCGCGCGCGCCGCGTGTGCTCGGCCAGGATCATCTGCGACAGGAAGGGATCGTGGCCGGCCTCGGGCACCAGCAGGCTGTCGTAGCCGAGCCGATCGAGTTCGCGCGCGTGCGCGGCGAGTTCCTCGATGCTGTCCGGGGCGGTGATCGTCGCTTCGATCTTCATCGATGGTCTCCGGTTGCGCGTCTGGCGGGCACGGCCATTCTCGGGCATACACGCGCGGGGATCCATCGCGTGGACTGTTCCGCGCGTGACGCCCGCGCCGACCAGCGCGGCCGGAGCTGTCGCTGGCTGGCGCGCCGGACCGAACCGAGACCGCCCGTCACCGGTTCCCCGCCGCGGGTAGCCGTATGATTGACCGGCGCGCACGCGCGGTCGTAGCCTCGGCGGCAGTTCACCAACGACAACCAGGAGACGGCCGATGCAACTGCCCGATATCGATATCGGACTGAGCGAGGAAGACCTCGCGGTGCGCGAGACCTGCCACCGCTTCGCGCGCGACGTGCTGCGTCCGGTCGGGCGCGAACTCGACCGCCTGCAGGATCCCGCGCAGGTCATCGCGCGCGGCTCGGCGCTGTGGGACGTGTTCCGCCAGTACCGCGAACTCGGCCTGCACGCGGTCTTCACCGACACCACGATGGATCCGGTCGCGCGCGCGCGAATGATGTGCGTGATCAACGAGGAACTCTCGTGGGGCGACGTGGGTCTGGCGATCGGCCTCGGGCTGTCGCAGTTCCACCAGCCGTGGGTCGAGCAGAGCGGTGACGCGGCCCTGCGCGCGCGCTTCTGTGACCCCGCGCGGCTCACGATCGGCTGCTGGGCGCTCACCGAGCCCGATCACGGCAGCGACACGATCGCGATGACGGAGCCCTGCTTCGATGACCCCGAGGTGCGCGCGAACTGCATCGCGCGCAAGGACGGCGAGCACTACGTCATAAACGGCCAGAAGGCGGCATGGGTGTCCAACGGCAGCATCGCCGACATCGCGGTGCTGTTCTGCACGCTGGAGCCCGAACGCGGGTTCCGCGGCGGCTGCGTGATCCTGGTGCCGCTGGACCTGCCGGGAGTGGACCGTCCGCGGCCGCTCGACAAGATCGGCCAGCGCTCGCTGAACCAGGGGCAGATCTTCTTCAGCGAGGTGCGCGTCCCGGCCTCGCACCTCGTGATCGGGCCCGACGTCTACCCGTTCGCGCTCGAGGGCATGCTGTGCCACGGCAACGCCGGCATGAGCCAGCTGTTCATCGGCGTGGCGCGCGCCGCGCTGGATCACGCGCTCGACTACGCGCAGGAGCGCGTGCAGGGCGGCGTGCCGATCGGGCGCCACCAGAGCGTGCGCCAGCGCCTGTTCCGGATGTTCATGAAGGTCGAGGCCGCGCGCGCGCTGGCGCGCCGCACCGCGTTGTACCTGGCGACGAACCCGCCGTCGCTGCAGCACGCGATTGCGGCCAAGGTGTTCTCGACCAGCACCGCGTTCGAGGTCGCCAGCGAGGCGCTGCAGATCTTCGGCGGCAACGGTCTGACTCGTGAATACCCGGTGGAGAAGCTGCTGCGCGACGCGCGTGCCTCGATGATCGAGGACGGCTGCAACGAGATGCTGGGGCTGGTCGCCGGGGCGCGCCTGCAGGGTTTCTGAGCGCGCCACCGGTCGGGCCGTTTGCGGCGTGTGCATTCCGAGGAGTCTGTCTGCCCATGAATGACGCCAGCGTCGCGAGTCGCGACCAGGTCGAGCCGCAGCCGCCATCTCCGGTGAGCCTGCGCGATGCGCTGCGCTTCTGGCTGAAACTCGGCTTCATCGGCTTCGGCGGCCCGGCGGGGCAGATCGCGATCATGCACCAGGAGCTGGTGGAGCGCCGGCGCTGGATCTCCGAGCGCCGCTTCCTGCACGCGCTCAACTACTGCATGCTGCTGCCCGGCCCCGAGGCGCAGCAGCTGGCCACCT
>JAGPES010000503.1 GCA_018057015.1 Pseudomonadales bacterium
CGCAGGCGCAGCGCGAGATCGGCCTCGCCGTGGGCGAGCCGCCCGCGACGCGCGGCTACCCGCCCTCGGTGTTCGCGCGCATCCCGGACCAGGTCGAGCGCGCCGGCAACAGCGAGGTGGGGCGCGGCTCGATCACGGCCTTCTACACGGTGCTGGTCGAGGGCGACGACCTGCAGGATCCGGTCGCCGACGCGGCACGCGCCATTCTCGACGGGCACGTGGTGCTGTCGCGGACGCTGGCCGAAGAGGGACAGTACCCGGCGGTGGACGTCGAGGCCTCGATCTCGCGCGCGATGCCCGCGATCACGACCCCGGCGCACCGGCAGTCGGCGCAGGAGTTCAAGAAGCTGCACGCGCGCTTCCAGCAGAACCGCGACCTGATCAGCGTTGGCGCCTATGCCGCCGGCAGCGACGAGGACACCGACCGTGCGGTGGCGCGCATGCCTGCCATGCGGCACTACCTGCAGCAGGCGCTGGACGAGTGCGTGGCCTTCGATGCCAGCGTCGAGCAGCTCGATGCGCTGTTCAGTGCCGCCGAGCCGCGTGCCACGCCGCCCGCAACGCGGCGCATCCTGCGGCCGGCCGCAGCGGCGCAGGTCAATGCCCCGTGATGCGTTCCCGCCGGCTCCAGACCCTGGTGAAGCTGGTGCAACTGGCCGAGCGCGGCGCGCGCGAGCGCCTGGCGCACGCGAACAGCGAACTGCACCGGCGCGAGCAGCAGCAACGGCAGCTGGAATCCTACGAACAGGAATACGCCACGCGCTGGCTCGAGAGCGGTCGCTACGGCATCGCGGGGGCGGAGCTGGCGCAACTGGGCGCGTTTCGCGCCAGCCTGGCCGGCACGCTGGCGGTCCAGGAGCGCGCCGTGGGCGCGGCGCGCGAGCAGTCCGCGCTGAGCGCCGCGCAATGGCGCGGCGTGCGCAACCGCCAGCGCATGTTCGAGGATCTCGCGGCGCGGGCACGCGCCGATGAGGAGCGCGAGGCCGCACGGCGCCTGCAGAAGCTGATGGACGACCTGCCGCGGCGCATCGATCCGCTGGACGCCGACCCGGAGATCTGAGCCACCGGTGCGGCGGAGGTGGCTCGCTCCGCGACTGGCGCGGGGGTTGCATGGGCATGTCTGAAGCCTGGCCTGCCCGGAGACCGATGATGCCCCCAGCCGCCCCGATATCTGCGCTGATCCCCTTGCCCGTGACGGGTGATTCGCGCGCGGCGCCGCCGGCGACGGATACCGGCGCGGACGCCGGCGTCGCGGATAGCACTGCCGGGAGCGGGTTCGGGCGTGCGCTCGGCGATGCCATCAAGGATCTAGACCAACTGCTCGTGTCCTCCCGCGCAACCGCCGAAGAGCGCAAACCGGCGTCCGCGGACAGCTTGCTGTCGGCTGCCGGGATCGCGCTGGATCCTGCGCCGTCGCCGGCAACGGTGGCTGGCGCGGAGGCGCTCATCGCCGCGCCGGCGCAACTGGCCGTTTCGGCCGAGGCACGGTGGCTCGAGGCTGGAGCGCCCGCTGCAAACGGCGTCGCTGGCGCAGTCCCCGCACCGCCAGCCGCGGGCAACATTTTGCCGCTTGTCGACGAGGCATTGCCGCGTGGCGTGCCGGCCGCGCCAGCCACCGCGCCCGGGGGGGCGCGGGATGCGCTGGTGCGGCCGCACGCTGCGACGGCCGATATCGCCCTGGCCCCGCCGCGCGATGCCGAGACCCCGCCGCCGGTCGCCAGCACGCGCCCGGGCGGCAATGCCGAGCGACCCTCTTCGGTGCATCGCGTGGATACCGGCACGCTGCACGCCGCGAGCGCCGCCGGATCGGGCAAGGGGCTGGCGCCGGGATTGGTCGAGGTCGCGCCGCTGCGGGCGCCGGATGCCGCGATGCAGGCCCCGGCGGGGCGCGCCGGGGACAGCGCGGGTCCGTTGCCGCCGACCGGGATCGCGCGCGCGCTCGAGCGTGTTGTCGTCGTCGGCACGGACGCGACGGGCACGACCGACGCGGGCGCGATCGAAGCGGCGACGCCGTCTGGCACGGCGACGGGTGCGCGCCCAGGCGGCAGCGATGCCGGCGCGCCCCCGACCAACGAGGCAGCGGCGTCGCCCTTGCATACCGCCGCCGGACGCTCGTCCCCGGAGCGGATGGTGTTTTCGGCCACCGCGCCCGTTGTGCCGGTGCCGGCGGCACGCCCCGCCGAGCGCGAGCCACCGGCGCATCACGCCGTCGCGCGCGGGCAGGCTGAGGGGGTGCCGGGCGTAGCGGTGCCGGTTGCGGGCGCCGTGGCGGTGGTGCCGCCGGTCCGCTTCGCCGCGAGCGTCGATGCCGCGACGGACTCGCCGGCCGCCAGCGGGGCGTTGCCGCGCCATCGGCCGCACGCATCGGCGCCGCAGGGCGAGGCGCAGGGTGTGCCGGCAGCGGCGCAACCGAACGCCCGTGTGACCGACACTGCCGCGGCGCCGTGGCTGCAGGCGCTGGCGCAGGCGCGCGAGCTTGCCGTGGATCCCGTGGCGGCGCCGCTGGACAGCAGCGCCGCGGGTGCGCCGACATCCGCTGTGGGCGAGCGCACTGGCACCGCCGGCCCGGCGCTGCAGGCCCTGGCCGCCTGGGGGGCGCGCCCGGACGGGGCCGCCGGCGCGGGCGCCCTCGCGGCACCGCTGGCGGTTGGCCAGGCCGGTGCGCAGTGGGCCGGCGAACTGGAGGCGCGCGTGCAGTGGCTGGCGGGGCGCAACCTGCGCTCCGCCGAAATCCAGCTCGACCCGCCCGAGCTCGGCCCGCTGCAGGTGCAGGTGCAGTCCCATCGCGACGGGACCAGCGTGCACTTCACCACGCAGAGCGCCGCGGTGCGCGAGCTGGTCGAGGCTTCGCTGCCGCGGCTGCGCGAGATGCTGGAGAGTGGCGGCATGAACCTGGTCGACGTGAACGTCGCGCAGCAGCAGGGAGGCCGCGGCGAGCGCGAGCCCCTGGC
>JAGPES010000504.1 GCA_018057015.1 Pseudomonadales bacterium
CCCCGCCGCGAAGTCCCCCGGTCCGGTCGCGCCCTACATCGCCCTGGGCTTGTCCACTGTCGCCTACGGCATTGCCGAACGACGTCACATCAGGCACAACCTGGAAACCATCGAGGAGGCGATCCACGCCGCCGTATCCATGGTCGGCATCAATATGCCGGTCAGGCTCATCGCGCTGGCAGAAGGCGCGCTGACCGGTTTCACCGACGAAATATTCGATCTGCCGCATACCCTGGCCGCGGCCGAGCTCTTCATCGACGTGCCCGGCGAGGAAACCGCGTTCCTGGGCCGCCTCGCGAAAATGTACGACACCTACATCGTCGCGCAGTGCAAGGCGCGCTGGCCGGAAGTGATGGCGGATCGCTTTTTCAACACGCTGCTGGTGATCGGCCCCGGTGGGGAGGTGGTCCACAAGGCCGCAAAGAACCATCTGTGGTGCCGTGAACGCTCCTGCACGCCGCACGACGTCTATGACCGCTGGGTGGAGATTTTCGGCAGCGGCATCGACGCGTTCTACCCGGTGCTGAAAACCGACGATATCGGCAACATCGGCACCATCTGCTGCTCCGACGGCGAGTATCCCGAGGCGGTGCGTGCGCTCGCGTTCAATGGCGCCGAGGTCGTTTACCGTCCCTCGGAGGCCGTGCCGATGACAAATCTCGGCGGCACGCCCGGCGGCAGCTGGATGGTGCAGAACCGCGGGCACGCCGAGTTCAACAACGTGTACATGCTGTGTCCCAACATCGGCCCGGTCTACCTCTCGGCATCATCGAAACACCCGATCGACATCTCCGGTGGCAATGGCCATATCGTCGGCTATCGCGGCGAGGTGCTGAGCCATTCCGTATCGGGCACCAATACCGTGGTGTCGGCCATCATCGATATCGAGGCGCTGCGCCAGTATCGTGCGATGAACCTGAACAGCAACTGGCTGAAGGATCTTCGCACCGAACTGTTCCGCGAGATGTACACGCAGCCGATCCACCCGAAGAACCTGTGGCTGGAACAGGATCCGCTGCACCACCACGAGGTGGACGACGTGTACCGCCGCAACATCGAGTCCCTGTACGCCAGGGGCACCTGGACGCGGCCTCACTTCCAGCACCCCGGCGCACGACTGATGCCGCAGGACAGCCGGGGAATGACCGCCGAGCAGTGGCTGGAAGCCAGGGCGATGTGGAACTGCTGGGATTGACACCAATGCTGCGGCCGGCACACGGCGCGCGGACATCAACCATCACGCGGGAGAGCAGTGAATGACGCCCTGGCAACTGAAAAAGACCCTCCTGCTGCGCGGTGCCGCGACCGGTCTGCTGGCGCTCGTCGCCGTTTCCGTGACGGCGAAGGACGCGGCGCCAGCCGGAGAACCGGGCGCAACGAAGCCGGGTCCGCCGCAACAGGAACGCAGTGCGCAGGAGCTGATCCAGCGTCACTGCACGCGCTGTCACCTGGCGCCCGACCCCAGGGACCTGTCGCGGGAATACTGGTCCTACGCGCTCCATTACATGGGCAACTACGTCGGCATGAAGGGCGACGAATTTCCCGACATGACCGTCTCGCCCGTGCCACCGGACTGGGAACCGCAGCAGGACTACACCAAGCGCTACATCCTGAGCGACAGCCAGGGCTACATGCGCGACCTGTACCCGTTCAAGATGTACATACCTCCCGCGCCCGAGATGAGCGCGGAGGAATTCCGCCGCATCCGGGCCTACTATCTCGAGAAGTCGCTGTCCTGGCCGGACATGGAGATCAAGCGCCCCAAGGCGCCACTGGCGCCGGGGTTCAAGCCGGTGGTGCCGAACCTCGACCTGGAGCCCAACGCACTGGTGCTGGCCACCCTGGTCGATGAAAAGCGTCGCCGCATCCACGTCGGGCGCTCGGTGATTGACGACTGGGTCGGCGGCGGCGGGCGCAAGGAAGGTTTCGACCGCTGGGACGATGTCGTCGTGTTCGACCTCGACAGCGGCAAGCGCACTGGATACACGACCCTCGAAAGCGATCCCATCCACATGACGCTGACCGAAACCGGCGTGCGCGTGCTGACGCACGGGCGCTTCCCGATGACCAGGGTCGGCATTGCCGCCATGACGGACTGGGAATTCGAGGGCGGCAAGCCGCGCGCGCGGATGCTGGTCAATGGCAAGCAGCGTTTCGTCAAGCACCACGTCGTCGACATGAACGGCGACGGCCGCGAGGACATTGTCGCCAACGCCTTTGGCGACGGCGTCGGTGGCGACGCGCAGGCCGAACTGACGATCTTCTGGCAGACCCCGGAGTTCCGGTCGCTGTGGCGGGACGCGCCGGCCGATATCAAGCCCGGCGTCCTGCCCGGTGCGCTGCGCGAGACGATCGTCAGCAACCAGAGCGGCCTGATCGGCAGCGCGATCGGCGATCTCGACAACGACGGCAAGCCGGACATCGCCGCACTGGTCGCGCAGGGCCGCCAGGAACTGCAGGTGTTCATCAACAACGGCGACGAGACGTTCACGCGTCACCTGATCGAGGAAAACACGCCCTCGTTCGGCGGCAACGCCGTGGAACTGGGCGATTTCGACGGCGACGGCAAGATCGACATCGTCGTGCTGAACGGCGACAACGTGGCCGGGAACCACGTCGGCCAGATCGTGCCGGCCCCGCGACCGCATCATTCCGTGCGAGTGTTCAGGAATCTCGGCGGCGCGAAGTTCAGCAAGGCGTTCCACTACCCCATGCACGGCGCGACCCGCGCGGTGGTGCACGACTTCGACGACGATGGCGACCCGGACATCGCGGCGGTGTCGCTGTTCCCGCAGTGGAAAGCCGCCGAGCCGGAGAGCTTCGTCTACCTGGAGAACAAGGGCGGCTTCGCGTTCGAGCCGTTCTCGTTCGCCAGCGAGTTCTTCGGCGTCTGGGTTTCCATCGAGGCCGCGGACGTCAACGCCGATGGCAAGGCCGACATAGTCC
>JAGPES010000505.1 GCA_018057015.1 Pseudomonadales bacterium
GTCCACGTCGCCCATCGCGTGCACACGCAGGCTGTTCTTGCTGACGCGCTGGTTGTCGCCCAGGCCGGTGGTGCCGTTGTCGCCGGTGCGGGTGGCGATCTGCGTAAGTCGGTTGCCCATGGTGTGTGTTTCCTTCGTGGTGCCGATTGTCGCCGCGACGGCATGCGCGCGCCGCAAGCCGGGCGACCGCGGTGGCCGGGTCATTCACGCCCCCCTTGTCGGGCCGGTTTGTCGATTACACTTTGTCACAAACCCCCGGGCCCAGGAGGGTCTTCGTCCCTCACCCGCAATTCGACATGGCAAAAAGCAGGCGTTCCGACCGGTTTTTCAAGGCGCTGCCGTTCATTTACATGGTGACCGGCCTGGGAACCATGCTCGCCCTGCGAAACGGGTTGGCCGTAATCAGCGGGCTGATCCTGATCGCGGTCGGGGGCATCGAGCTGCTGCGCCGCACTCGTTTCCGGCGCGAGCTGGAGCAAAGCGAATCGCGCCTGCACTCGCGCCAGCATTCGCGCATGAGCCGCAACCTGAGCGGCGATTCGACGCAATCGCTGATCCAGCTGTCCTGGCGCAAGTCCTTCGAATGCGGTCATCCGGTGATCGACAGCCAGCACCGCAAGCTGTTCGATATCGGCGACGGACTCATCAATGCGGCGGTCAAGGGCAAGTCGCGCGACCACATCGAGTTTCTGCTCGACGAAATGACTGAGCACATCCAGGAGCATTTCGCCACCGAAGAAGCCGTGCTGGCGCGCACCCGGTATCCGCTCTCCGGGGAGCACCGAGCCCATCATGCCGACCTGCTCGCGCGGGCGCAGTCCCTGCGCGACGCCTACCGCAGCCACCAGCTCGATCTGGGCGAGCTGGTCGGCTTCATCACCTACGAAGTCATCGCCGAGCACATCATCAAGGAAGACCTCAAGTTCGCGCTGAAGGAGCGGCCGTCAACGGCGGTTGCCTGAAGCCCGGCGCCGCGACGGCGGCCGCCTTTCGTGCTCCTGCGCCTCTGCCCATTGCGGGACCGTCTTCCCGTGCTATCAAGCCGTATGCCCGCGCAATCGTCGGGGGCCCTTTTCCAGTTCCGCGCGTTTGATTTTTATCAATGCTGCGGTGATACTTTTTGCTACATTTTCCCGGTCTTCGGAAACAGGGTGTCTTCGGGGATTTTTTTTGGAGAATCCCTTGGCAAGCAGCCCGCTTTCTGACCGTCTTTTCCACGCCTTGCCGTTTGTCTACCTGGCCGGCGGCATGCTGGCCATGGTGGCCTTGCGCAGCTCGCTCGCTGTCTTCAGCGGAGTTCTCCTGATGGCGGTCGCCGGGATTGAACTGTTGCGACGCACCCGGTTCCAGCGCGAACTGGAGCAAAGCGAATCCCGGCTGAACTCGCGCCAGCATTCGCGCATGAGCCGCACCTCGGACGGCGATTCCGCGCAGTCGCTGATCCAGCTGCGCTGGCGCAAGTCGTTCGAATGCGGCCATCCCCAGATCGACGCCCAGCACAGAGGACTGTTCGACATCGGTGACAACCTGATCAACGCTGCGGTGAAGAACAAGGCGCGTGACCACATCGAGTTCCTGCTGGACGAGCTCACCGAGCACATCCAGGAGCACTTCATCACCGAAGAGGCGGTGATGGCGCGCACACGGTTCCCGCTGTCCGCGCAGCATCAGGCCCACCATGCGGCGCTGCTGGCCAAAGCCCAGTCGCTGCGCGACCGCTACCGCCAGCACGAACTGGAGCTCAGCGAGCTGGTCGGTTTCATCGCCTACGAGGTCATCACCGACCACATCCTGAAGGAAGACCTCAAGTTTGCGCTGAAAGAGCGCGTGCCGGCGACCGCTTGAGAAGCCCGCCATGCCCACAGGCTGAGCGGCGCCCCCAAATCCGGGATTCTGTGTCGTCCCGGGCATTTCCCATTGTCGGCTGCGCGCCTTCAGCTATCAATGACATAGCGTTTCCTGCGGACGCCGATGCTCCCGGTCCGATCCCGGCGAAGTGCCGCCGGCCCTGCCCCGGGCGCGGCAGCGGGTCTGGCCGTAAACTGCCGGCAAAGTCCGGAGACCCGCCATGAATGCACCCGCCGCCCTCGCCCACCTTGTGCCCGACGTGCGTCAACGCACGGTACCCGCCGCGCTGATCGACGCCCTGAAGGCCCGCTTCGGCGAGCGCTGCTCCACCGCGCTGGCCGTGCGCGAGCAGCACGGGCGCGACGAATCGGCCTTCACCACCGTGCCGCCACCGGCCGCCGTGGTGTTTGCCGAAAGCACGCAGGACGTGGCCGATGCCGTGAAGCTGGCCAGTGAGCACGAGGTGCCGGTGATCCCCTTCGGTGTGGGGTCTTCGCTCGAAGGCCACCTGCTGGCGGTGCAGGGCGGCATCAGCATCGACGTGGGCCGCATGAACCGGGTGCTGAGCATCAATGCCGAAGACCTGACGGTGACGGTGCAGCCCGGCGTGACGCGCAAGCAGCTCAACGACGAGATCAAATCCACCGGCCTGTTCTTCCCGATCGACCCCGGCGCCGACGCCACCATCGGCGGCATGAGCGCCACGCGCGCCAGCGGCACCAACGCGGTGCGCTACGGCACCATGCGCGAAAACGTGCTGGCGCTCGAAGTCGTCACGGCCAGCGGCGAGGTCATCCGCACCGGCACGCGCGCCAAGAAGTCCAGCGCGGGTTACGACCTGACGCGCCTGTTCGTCGGCAGCGAGGGCACGCTGGGCGTGATCACAGAGGTCACGGTGCGCATCTACCCGCTGCCCGAGGCGATCTCGGCGGCGATCTGCTCGTTCCCGACCATCGACGCGGCGGTGCAGACCACCATCCAGACGATCCAGCTCGGCGTGCCCATCGCCCGGGTCGAGCTGATCGACGCCAACACCGTGAAGATGGTCAACGCCTACGCGAAGCTCGGGCTGCGCGAGGAGCACCTGCT
>JAGPES010000506.1 GCA_018057015.1 Pseudomonadales bacterium
CCCCCTGGGTGCGACATTCCCGTGGGAGCACCCCCTGGGTGCGACATTCCCGTGGGAGCACCCCCTGGGTGCGACATTTCGGTCGCGGGCATGGCCCGCTCCTACAGTGGGGACAACGGCGCTATGCATAACGGCGCGTCTCGCCCGGGCCGTCGACGTTCTCGACGCAGCGGCCGCAGAGCTCGGGGTGCGCGGCGTGGCTGCCCACGTCCTCGCGGTGGTGCCAGCAGCGCACGCACTTCGGTGCGGTGGAGGCGCTCACCAGCACCTTCAGCCCGGGAATCTCGGTCGCGACGGCCATCGCGGGCGCCTGCTCCTCGGGCGCGACGTTCGCGCCCGAGGTGATGAACACGAAGCGCAACTCCTCGCCCAGGCGCCCGAGCAGCCCGACCAGCGCCGGGTTGCAGTAGACGGTCACCTGCGCCGCCAGCGATCCGCCCACCGCGCCGTCGTTGCGCTGGCGCTCGAGCTCGCGGTTCACCTCGCCTTTCACCTGCATCAGCAGCTGCCAGAAGTCGCGGCCGAACTCCGCGTCGGCCGGGAGCTCCCCGAGCGCGCCGTACCACTGCGCCGCGAACACCGGCGCGCTGCGCTCGCCCGGCATGCAGCGCCAGATCTCGTCGGCGGTGAAGCTCAGGATCGGCGCGATCCAGCGCACCATCGCCTCCAGCACGTGGTACAGCGCGGTCTGCGCCGAGCGCCGCGCCACGCTGTCGGCGCGCGTGGTGTACTGGCGGTCCTTGATCACGTCGAGATAGAAGCCGCCGAGATCCGTGACGCAGAAGTTGTGCAGCTTCTGGTAGATCAGGTGGAACTGGTAGGAGTTGTAGGCATCGACGATCTCGCGCTGCAGCTGTGCGGCGCGATCCACCACCCAGCGGTCCAGCGCCAGCATGTCCTTGCCGGCGAGCGCGTGCGCGGCGGGGTCGAAGCCGGCCAGGTTCGACAGCAGGAAGCGCGCAGTGTTGCGGATGCGACGGTAGGAGTCCGCGGTACGCTTGAAGATCTCGTCGGATACCGCCATCTCGGCGCGGTAATCGGTGGCGGCAACCCACAGCCGCAGGATGTCGGCGCCCAGCGTCTTCATCACCTGCTGCGGCGCGATCACGTTGCCACGCGACTTCGACATCTTGTGCCCGGCACTGTCGACCGTGAAGCCGTGCGTCAGCACACCCTTGTAAGGCGCGCGGCCGTGGATGCCGCTCGAGGTCAGCAAGGACGACTGGAACCAGCCGCGGTGCTGATCGGAGCCTTCCAGGTAGAGATCGGCCGGGAACTGCAGCTCCGGGCGGCGCGTCAGCACGCAGGCGTGCGTCACGCCCGAGTCGAACCACACGTCCAGCGTGTCGGTCACCTTGTCGTAGTGCGCGGCGTCCTCACCCAGCAGCTCCGCCGGGTCGATCGCGAACCAGGCGTCGATGCCGGCCTGCTCGATGCGCTGCGCTGCCTGCTCGATCAGCTCGGCGGTGCGCGGGTGCGGCGCGCCGGTCTGCCTGTGCACGAACAGCGCGATCGGCACGCCCCAGGTGCGCTGGCGCGAGATGCACCAGTCGGGGCGGTTCTCGAGCATGCCCTCGATGCGAGCCCTGCCCCACGCGGGCACGAACTGCACGTCCTCGATGGCCTTGCGCGCGGTGTCCAGCAGCCCGTTGCGGTGCATGCTCACGAACCACTGCGGTGTGGCGCGGAAGATCACCGGCGACTTGTGGCGCCAGCAATGCGGGTAGCTGTGCTGGTAGGCCACGTCGTGCAGCAGCGCGCCTTTTTCGCGCAGCAGCTCGACGATGACCGCGTTGGCCTTGAACACGTACTGGCCCGCGACATGCGGCGTGCCCTCGACGAACACGCCCTGCCCGTCCACCGGGTTGAGCACGCCGAGCCCGCAGGCCTGCCCGACCAGGTAGTCGTCCAGACCGTGCCCCGGCGCCGTGTGCACCGCGCCGGTACCGGCCTCGGTGGTCACGTGCTGCCCGAGGATCACGGGCACGGTGCGATCGAGGAAGGGGTGCTGCAGGGCCTGCTTCTCCAGCGCAGCGCCGGCGCATTCGCCGAGGATCTCGTAGCGCTCGATGCCGCAGCGCGCCAGCGCCTGGCGCGCCAGCGCCTCGGCCAGCACCAGGTATTCCGCGCCTTCGCCCTCACCCGCGCGCACCAGCACGTAGGGCAGCTGCGGGTGCAGCGCCACCGCGAGGTTCGCCGGCAGCGTCCACGGCGTGGTGGTCCAGATCGGCACCGATACGCGCGCCGACGGCGCGAGCTCCACGCCGAAAGCGCGCGCCAGCGCCACCGGGTCGACGGCGCGAAAGCGCACGTCCACCGCGGGCGAGGTCTTGTCGTGGTACTCGACCTCGGCCTCGGCCAGCGCCGAGCCGCAGTCCATGCACCAGTGCACCGGCTTGGAGCCCTTCTCGAGGTGCCCGTTGGCGACGATGCGCCCCAGCGCGCGCACGATGTCGGCCTCGAAGGCGAAGTCCATCGTCAGGTAGGGGTCGGCCCAGTCGCCGAACACGCCTAGGCGGATGAAGTCCTCGCGCTGGCGCTCCACCTGGCTGCGCGCGTAGTCGCGGCAATGGGTGCGGAACTCGTGGTGACTGATCTTCACCCCGGCCTTGCCGACCTTCTTCTCGACGTTCAGCTCGATCGGCAGCCCGTGGCAGTCCCAGCCCGGCACGTAGGGTGCGTCGAAGCCATCGAGCGTGCGCGACTTCACGATGATGTCCTTCAGGATCTTGTTGACCGCGTGCCCGATGTGGATCTCGCCGTTGGCGTAGGGCGGGCCGTCGTGCAGGATGAACTTCGGCCGCACGGCGCGCGCGGCGCGGATCTGCCCGTAGACGTCTTCCTCGTGCCAGCGCGCCAGCATCTGCGGCTCGCGCTGCGCGAGGTTCGCCTTCATGGCGAACTCGGTCTGCGGCAGGTTCAGGGTGTGCTTGTAG
>JAGPES010000507.1 GCA_018057015.1 Pseudomonadales bacterium
CCCGGTGGACTGCATCGAGATGCGCCCGGTACCGGCCACGACGCAGAACTGGCGCTGGGAACTGCCGCGCCCCGACCTGATCGCCAGCGACGCCCCCGCGGAGCGCGCCGCATGAGGCGGCTGTGGGACATCCACGGCGGCATCCACCCGCCACAGAACAAGGCGCAATCCCTGCGCCATCCGATCACGCGCGCACCGCTGCCGCCGGAACTGGTGCTGCCGCTGCAGCAGCACAGCGGTGCGCCGGCGCAACCGCTGGTCGCCGTCGGCGAACAGGTGCTGAAGGGGCAGATGATCGCGCGCGCCAGCGGCGCGCTCAGCGCGGCGGTGCACGCACCTACGTCGGGGAAGATCGTCGCGATCGAGCCGCGACCCGTGCCGCATCCCTCGGGAATGGACGGCATGGCGATCGTGCTGCGCCCCGACGGTGCCGAGCGCTGGATCGAGCGCCGGCCGCTGGCGGACTACCGCACGCTCCCGCGCGCGGACGTGCTGGCGAGGATCCGCGACGCGGGAATCGCGGGGCTCGGCGGCGCGGGCTTCCCGACCGCGCTGAAACTGAGCCCGGGACCGACGCGCCAGATCCGCACGCTGATCGTCAACGGCGCCGAATGCGAGCCTTACATCACCGCCGACGACATGCTGATGCGCGAACGCGCCGCCGAGGTCGTGGCCGGCGCGCGCATCATGGCGTGGCTGCTGGAGGCCGGGGAAATCCTGGTCGCGATCGAGGACAACAAGCCCGAGGCGATCGCCGCGATGCGCGCGGCGGCCGGCCCGGACCTGGAAGTCGTGCCCTTCCCGACCAGGTATCCCTCGGGCGGCGAGAAGCAGCTGATCCAGATCCTGACGGGCCGGGAAGTGCCCTCCGGCAAGCTCCCTGCCGACATCGGCATCTGCTGCCAGAACGTGGGCACCGCGGCCGAGATCCACCGCGCGGTGGAGCGCGGCGAGCCGCTGATCGCGCGCATCACCACGGTAACCGGCGCCGCGCTGGACGAGCCGCGCAACTTCGAGGTGCTGCTGGGCACGCCGCTCAGCGTGTTACTGAAGGCCGCGGGTTTTCACCCCGAGCGCGCCACGCGCCTCGTGATGGGCGGGCCGATGATGGGCTTCGCGCTGCCGCATGCCGAGCTGCCGGTGGTGAAGACCACCAACTGCGTGCTGGCGCCGAGTGCCGCGGAACTGCCGCCTCCGCCGCCGGCACAGGCCTGCATCCGCTGCGCGATGTGCGCCCAGGTCTGCCCCGTCTCGCTGCTGCCGCAGCAGCTGTTCTGGTACGCACAGGCCGAGGATCACGCAAACCTCGAGAAGCACCACCTGTTCGACTGCATCGAGTGCGGCGCCTGCTCCTGGGTCTGCCCCAGCAGCATCCCGCTGGTGCAGTACTACCGCGCCTCCAAGGGTGCGATCCGCGAGGCTCGCGAGCAGCAACAGAAGGCCGGGAACGCGCGCCGGCGCTTCGAGGCGCGACAGGCACGCATCGAGCAGCAGGAGAAGGACAAGGAGGCACGCCGCGCCGCGCGCCAGCAGGAGACGCGCAAGCCTGCCGCATCCGCCGCCGAACCCGTGGCGACGCCGGTGACCGCAGCAGAACCGATGCAAGCTCCCGCTGCCGCGCCCGCCGACGCCGCCGCCCTGGCACCGGAATCGCTCGCGGCTGCCCGCGCCAGCCAGGTCGAGGCGGCAGTCGAGCGCGTGAAAGCGAAGAAGCTCGCGGCTGCCGGCGAGTACCGCGACGTGGTGGCCGAGGCCATCGAGCGCGCGCGCCGCCTGGCGCTGGAGCGCGCCGCCGCGATGCCCGCCACGCCGGCAACTTCCGCGGAGCCGCCGTCGCGCGAGGCCCTCGAGCGGCGCATCGCCACGATGGAACAGAAACTCGCGCGTGCCACGGAAAAACTGGCCGCCGCCGAGCGTGCGGGCGAGAGCGAAACCGTCGCGTTGCTCGCACGCGCCAGGACCGATCTCCAAAGGCGCCTGGCCGATGCGCAACAGGAACTCGAAGCGCTCGCCGCGGTACAGGAGTAGCACGACCATGGCCCTGCCCCGCTTCAGCTCGCCGCACGCCCACGGGCCGGCGCGCACCTCGTGGGTGATGCAGCAGGTGCTGCTGGCGACCCAGCCCGGCCTGCTCGCGCTCACCGTGTGGTTCGGCTGGGGCACGCTGGTGAACGTCCTGTGGGCGGTACCCGTGGCGCTCGCCGGCGAGGGCGCGATGCTGCGTCTGCGCGGGCGCGACGTGCTGTCCAGCCTGCGCGACCGCAGCGCGCTGGTGACCGCGCTGCTGCTCGCCATCGCGCTGCCGCCCGGCTCGCCGTGGTGGCTGGTCACGATCGGCACCGCGTTCGCGATCGTGATCGCGAAACACCTCTACGGCGGCCTCGGCTGCAACCCCTTCAACCCGGCGATGGCCGGCTACGTGGTGCTGCTGATCTCGTTCCCGCTGGAGATGACGCGCTGGATGGCGCCTGCCGCCGCCGGCATCACCGCGACACCGGGTCCGCTCGAGGCGATGCAGGCCTCGCTGGGACTGCTCGACGCCGCGCGGCTCGACGCGCTGACCATGGCCACCCCGCTCGACGTGCTGCGCCAGAACCAGTCGCTGCTGATGGCGGAACTGTGGCAGCGCAACCCGCAGTTCGGACGCCTCGGCGGCGCCGGCTGGGAATGGGTGAACGCCGGCTTCCTCGCCGGCGGGATCTACCTGCTGGCGCGGCGCATCTTCACCTGGCACGCGCCGCTCGCGATGCTCGGTGCGCTGGCGCTGATGGCGGCAATCTTCCACGACGGCGGCAGCGCCGCCAGCGGCGGCTCGCCGCTGTTCCACCTGTTCACGGGCGCCACGATGTTCGGCGCCTTCTTCATCGTGACCGACCCGGTGACCTCCGCCGCCAGCAACCGCGGGCGACTGGTCTTCGGCGCGTCGATCGGCGT
>JAGPES010000508.1 GCA_018057015.1 Pseudomonadales bacterium
TCGATGCGCTGAGCGGTCGATTCGAGACCGCGCGCGTCGCCGCCGCGGTGCTCGACTTCGAGCGCCAGCTCGCGCACCCGGCGCTGATGCGCTTCGTCGAACGCGCCCCCGGCGAGCTGTTTGCCGCCACCTACCGCGGCGTGAGCGCGTCGTGGTACCAGAGCCTCAAGCCGCGCATCGAGGCGCTCGGCAGCCAGTCGGGGCCGCCGCCGGCCGCGCAGGTGGAGCTGCTGCTCGATGAGGTCGATGCCTTCGTCGAGCAGCTCAACACCCTGGTGGCGGTGCTCGAGCACGACACCGAGACGCGCATCCACGACCTGCGCTTCATCCTCGGGGTCGCCATCGCGGTGACCATACTGGTGGTGATCATCGCCCTCTTCATGCTCCAGCGTGCGCTGTTGCGGCCGCTCAACGGTCTGCTCGATGCGGCGCGGCGCATCGCGGGGGGCGATTTCGGCGTGCGTGTCGGCTACACCGGCGAGGATGAACTCGGCCGCGTGGGGAATGGTTTCAACCTGATGGCGGACGAGCTCGCCAAGTACTACCACTCGCTCGAGCAGCGCGTCGCCGACAAGACCGCGGAGCTGCAGCGCAGCAATCGCTCGCTCGAGCTGCTCTATCACGCGATCGCACGCCTGTACCAGTCGCCGACCGCGGTCGAGGCCTACGAGGCGACGCTGCACGACATCGACCGTGTGGCCGGCCTGCAGGGCAGCTTCGTGTGCATCGAGCCGCGCCATGGCGGCCCGGCGACGGTGGTGGCGTCGTCGATCGGGCCTTGCCCGGACCGCGCGGCGCGTGGCGACGAGGCCTGCAACGCCTGTCGCACGGCCTCCGGCGGCGATGGCGTGGCGCTGCACAATCCGGCGCTGCTGCGCTTCCCCTTGCGCGACCGCGAGCATCATTACGGCATGCTCCGCCTGTCCATGCCGGACGGCGTGCGCCTGGAGGACTGGCAGCGCCAGCTCGTCGAGGCGCTGTCGCGCCACATGGGCATGGCGCTGGGCGCGGCGCGGCGCAGCGAGCAGGAGCGCCTGCTGGCGCTGCAGGAAGAACGCTCGGTGATCGCGCGCGAGCTGCACGACTCGCTGGCGCAGGCGCTGTCGTACATGAAGATCCAGGTCAGCCTGCTGCAGCCGGTGCTCGCCGACCCGGCCTGCAACGCCCAGGCCGCGCCCATCCTCGCCGACCTGCGCGAGGGCATCAACGCGGCCTACCGGCAGTTGCGCGAGCTGCTGGTGTCGTTCCGCCTCGGCCTGTCCGCCGATCTTCCCACCCTGATCCAGGACGCGGTGCGCGAATACGGCACGCGCGGCGGGGTGGACATCGCGCTCGATGTCGAGCTCGGCCACTGTCAGCTCAGCCCCAACCAGGAGGTGCATGTGCTGCAGATCGTGCGCGAGGCGCTGTCGAACATGGTGCGCCACGCCCGGGCGCGCACGGCACGGGTGAGCTTGCGTGGCGAAGCGGACGGCGCGGTCTGCCTCGCCGTCGAGGACGACGGCAGCGGCATCGGCGCGCCGCCAGCCGATTCCCGCAACCACCACGGCCTGGCCATCATGCGCGAGCGCGCGCGCAGCATGGGCGGCGAGATCGAGATCGCCCCGATGGACGAACACGGCACCCGCGTCTGCGTGCGTTTCCGCGCGGCGACCGGGGCCGCTGCGCCGGCGATGGGTGTGCGTGACGAACAGGGAGATTCCAGCGCATGACCGAAACACATCGCGTACTCATCGTCGACGACCATCCGCTGTTTCGCCGCGGGCTGGTGCAATTGCTGCAGGTGATCCCGGCTTTTCAACTGGTTGGCGAGGCGGCCGGCGGGGCGGAGGGGCTGGCGCTTGCGCGCGAGCTGCGCCCCGACCTGATCCTGCTCGACCTCAACATGCGCGACGTCAGCGGGCTCGACGTGTTGCGCGGGCTGCGCGCCGCGCGCGTGGAGGCGCGCGTGGTCATGGTGACGGTGTCGGATTCGGGCGAGGACGTGGTCGCGGCGCTGCGCGGCGGCGTGGATGGCTATCTGCTCAAGGACATGGAGCCTGAGGCCATGCTCGAGGCGCTGCAGGCGGTGGCCGCCGGGCGGATCGTGATCCCCGAGCAGCTCAACCACCTGCTCGCCGCGGCGCTGCGCAGCGAGTCGCGCCCGCAGTCGGTGGGCGCTGCCGGTCTCACCGAGCAGGAGACGCGCATCCTGGAGAAGATCGCCGAGGGCATGTCGAACAAGCAGATCGGGCGCGAGCTCGACATCGCCGAAGGCACGGTCAAGGTCCATGTGAAGCACATCCTGCGCAAGCTGGACCTGCGCTCGCGGGTCGAGGCGGCGGTGTGGGCGGTGGAGCGCATGCGCGGCTGAGCCGGGGACGGACCGATCCCGCGTTCGGCAAGCCCGGACGTGTTGCGAGTTGTTCGCAAGTTGATCGCAGTCAATAACCTGACGGCGCGAGTGGGCTCTAATCCGCTTTGCCGCTTTGTCAGGAAACACCCTTGGCTCCCGAGTCGTCCGCACGCGTTACCGCATCCCGCAGGGGCTTCCTGCGCATGGGAAGGCGCGCGGTCGAGCCCGCAGTGCGCCCGCCCTGGGCGCTCGACGAGGCGCTTTTCGTCGACCGCTGCACGCGCTGCGATCGCTGCATCGAGGCCTGTCCCACCCGGATCCTGACGCGCATGGACGGCGGTTTTCCCGGCGTCGACTTCAGCCGTGGCGAGTGCACCTTCTGTGGCGATTGCGTACGCGCGTGCGAACCCCAGGCCCTGTTGCGCAGCGATCCGGCGGCTTCGCCGTGGGCCATGGTGGCTGCGATCGGCACCGATTGCCTGGCGGTGCGCGGCGTCGAGTGCCGGGTGTGCGGCGAAGCCTGCCCCGAGGGCGCGATCCGTTTTCGACTTCAACTGGGCGGCGTCGCCCAGCCCGTCCTGGATGCCGGCGGCTGCAC
>JAGPES010000509.1 GCA_018057015.1 Pseudomonadales bacterium
GCCTGATCGTACTCGAGACGGTCGGCTTCAAGAGCGGGACAAAGCGTCGCACACCGCTTTGGAGCTTGCGCCTGGGCCGTTACCGGGTCGTGAGCACTGCCCGGGGCAACCGGTCGTTCTGGGTGAAGAACCTGTTGCGGCAACCGAGGGTGAGCTACTACGTCGGCGGCAGGATCCGTGCGTCACGGGCAATCGTCATAGCCGAAGGCGCACCCCGACACAGCGCCGCTGCGCTGTCACCGTTGATGCGCAAGGTGACAGAAATCCTCGCAAGCTGCTCAGGGAACGGCTGGGCCTTTGCCATACTTGTTCCCTCCAGGCGCTGACACGCGCGCCGAAGGCGGATACTCGGGAACACGCTGGCGCTGAAGAACGAGCAGGGCGACGACCTCGCGCTGCTCCAGGCCATATATTTCTGACGCACGGGATCGTTACGGATGCGCCTGCCCGTCGATCACGCCCGGTTGCCCCGCCCCCTGAACCCCGTCGGCATCGTGGCGCCGAGATATTCGGCCGTGGTGGCGGCGGCCAGATAGCCGGGGCCTCCGAGGATCATGCCGCCGGGGTAAGTCGAGGCGCCGCCGACGAACAGGCCTTCGATCGGCGTTTCGTTGCACGAACACTGGTCGTTGGGCCTCAGGTAGCCGAGTTGCAGCGAGGTGTAGGCGCCGTGCTTGTAGGAGCCGCGGTGCATCGTGACCAGGCGCTGCTCGATGTCGAGCGGCGTGTTCTCGCGCCGCAGCACGACGGCCGCCGTATCCACATCAGCGTAGCGCGCTAGCGTGGCCAGGCACGCGTCGCCGTGCGCCGCGGCGCGCTCGCGCCAAGCGGTGTCGTAGCGTGCCAGCGTCTCGATGCGGGCAAGCGCGTTGCCCGGAGGCGCCATCGTCGCGTCGAAGCGGCTCGGCAACGTGAGATGCAACCACTCGGCGCCGCTCGCAACGCCGCGGTCCAGGTCGTCGAGGTGATCGAGCAGTTCCTCGTCGCTCTCGATTCCCGCGAACACGATCATCGCCTCGTCGACGCGCGGGTCGGCCGCGCGAAAGCGGATCCCCGGCGCCTTCGCGAATCCCAGGTGCAGCCCGAACAGCGAGCGCCGCTCCCATTCCCACCCCGCCACGGCCTGCGCGAGCGTTCGCGGCACGGCCTCGGGTTCCAGCAGCTGCTGGAAGGTCTGCTGCGGGTTCAGCGTCGACACCACGGCCCTGGCCGCGATTTCCTCGCCACTGGCCAGCCGCACGCCGGCGGCGCGGCCGCCCTGCATGCGGATCGCGACCACTTCGGCGGCGTCGCGCACCTCGCCGCCCGCGGCAAGCAATGCGCGAAGCAGCGCCGACGAGACACGATGCGAGCCGCCTTTCACGAACGCGGCATCGAGCATGCGCGTGAGGTAGATCGGGTACAGGAAGCCCACCGGCTCGTCGAGGTCCACGCCCCACATCACCGCGAAGGACAACAGCGCGAGCCGCACCCGCGGGTGCTCGAAGCCGTAACCGTCGATGACCTCCAGGATCGACTGCTCCGAGATCCGCGCCAGCGTGCGCCCGGTGGGGGTGGCCGCGAACTCGGCAAGCTGGTCCAGCGCCGGCAACGGCGCCTCCCAGGTCATCGGGAGCAGGTATTCGTCCATGATCGGCGTGAACTCGTTCCACATGCGCAGGTAGCGCTCGGCGTCGGGCGCGCTGAACGCGCCGATCGAGCGTGCGCATTCTTCCGGGTCGCGGGTGAACACCAGCGAGCTGCCGTCGGCGAACGGAAACGCCGCGACCACCGGCGGGCGCAGGTAATGCACCCCGAGTTCGTGCAGCCCCAGGTCGGTGTGCGCGGGCATGCGTTCCGCCATCAGGTGGTAGACCGCGTGCAGGTTCAGGCGGAAACCGAAGTATTCGTCGGTGTTCAGGCCGCCGCCCGTTTCGTGGCGCCGCTCGAGCAGCAGCACGCGCTGTCCGCTGCGCGCGAGGTACGCCGCGGCGACCAGGCCATTGGGGCCGGCGCCGATCACGATCGCATCGTAGCGTGCTGCGTTCATTGCGACGTCCCTCCCGCCGGCGGCAGCCAGCGCGCGTCCACGCCGCGGTTGAGCGGAATGGAGCCCATGTTGGCGAAGAACCATTCGAGCGGCTTGCCGTTCCACCACGGCTGCTCGCGCGCGCCGAAATCCTCGGCCACCTCGTTCGCGGCGATGCACCCCGACGCCAGGTGCGTGGCGCCGAACGGGTGTATCGAGTTCGACAGGTACAGCCCGGGAACGAAGGTGCGCGCGGCACCGCCCACGCACACGCCCGGCAGCGGGCGGTTCTCGCCGGCCTGTTCGGGGATCGCGCTGCCGCCGATCATGTTGCCGCGCACGTTGGTCGGGTTGCCCTGCTCCTGGTGGCGCGGCGTGTTGACGTGCTGCTCGACGATCAGGTCGCGGAATCCCGGCGCCATCTCCTCGAACACCGCGGTCATCTCCCCGAGCAGCGCCTCTCCCAGCCCTTCGCGCCACGCGTCCCAGCCGTTCAGCCGCCGCCCACGCCAGCGGCGCGGATTCGGTGGCACTGTCTGCCACGCATATACGGTGTGGCATCCCGGTGGCGCCTGCCCGGGGTCGGCCAGAGTGGGAATGAACCAGCCGCCCATCGTCGCGGGCGGGATCTCGCCGCCCAGCACGCGCGTCTGCGCGTTCTGGATGTCGCGCATGTCGTCACAGCCGAAGTACCCGACCCAGCAGCGCTGGATCGCCGGATCGAACGCCGCCGAGCGGAACAACGGCGCGTCCTTCAGCGCGTAGTGGAATCCCATCAGTTGCGGGTCGTCGTAGCTGAAGTAGCGCACGCGCTGCATCCACTCGGGCCCGATCACGGCCTCGCCGACCAGGTCGCGGAACGTCGGGGTGAAACCGACGTTGGAGACGATCGCGCGCGCCCGGAT
>JAGPES010000510.1 GCA_018057015.1 Pseudomonadales bacterium
CCACTCGATCGAGGCGGTGCGGTTCGCGTTCGACCGCTGGAAGCGCGGCATCACGTAGCGCGCGATCAGGTCGTAGGACTTGCGCGTGGCCTCGGGGCCGGCGGCGTTGTGCGCCAGCGAGAGGAAGGTGCCGAAGCCACCCGACTGCTCCTGCAGCTTCTCGATATGCGCGACCAGGTCATCGGGCGTGCCCACCATGCCCACGCCGAAGGCGCCGAGGCCGCCGGTGGTCCAGATGTCGATGGCCTCGTCGAGCGACTTCACCGTCGGGAACAGGTCGCCCCCGAACTTGTGGAAGTAGTTGAACATGTCCATCAGGCCGTATTCGAGGTCCTTTCGCGCCTGCTCGCGGGTTTCCGCGATGTGCAGCGGGAACACCACGCGCCAGTTGTCCCGGCTCACCGTCTGACCGTGCTCCGCGGCCTTCTCCTCGCAGACCTGCCAGCTGTTGGCCAGCGCCTTGAAGCCTTCGGGGCTGGATGCCGCCACCGACAGCATGCCGATGCCGAACTCGCCGGCCGCGCGCGCGCCCGTCGGCGAGATCGCCGAGGCGACCGCCATCTCCACGGTAGGGCTCTGGTACGGGAGGATGTGCATCCGCGCTTCGCGCAGCGTGAACCAGTCCGTCTCCATGTTCACGGTCTCACCATGCAGGAGCTTCACCAGCGCGGCCAGCGACTCGTTCATGCGCCGGCGCAGGTCCGCCGGGTTCACGCCCATCATGTACGCGTCCGCGATCAGCTGTCCCGGGCCGACGCCGAACATCACGCGCCCGCGCGTCTGGTGATCGAGTTGCGCGATGCGATCTGCGAGTATCAGCGGGTGGTGATAGGCGAGCGAGCTCACCCCGGTGCCCAGGCGGATGTGCTTCGTGCGCTCGGCAACCGTCGCGATCATGATCTCGGGCGAGGCGATGCATTCGTAGGCACCCGAATGGTGTTCGCCGATCCAGGCCTCGTCGAAGGAAAGCTTGTCCATGTAGGCGATGAGTTCCATGTCGGACTCCAGCGCCAGCGTGGGGTTGGTGCGGTCGTTGTGGAACGGCGCGAAGAAGGCACCGAACTTCATTCGCTGCGGGCGGTATGCCATGGTCTGGGCCTCGAATCCGGGTGATGGAACGCTGAACCTGGCAGCATCATATCAGGAAACAATTGGCTAGCAATGTTTTTATTTTGTTGCCCGGCACCGTGCCCTCGCGTAGACTGAAAACCGTTGCATATAATTGTTTTATCGCTGCCCGCGACGGCTGTGCCGGCGGGCGCACGGGGAGGAAAGGATCGTGGGGAAGATGCGCGTCAAGGTGGACCTGGCACTGTGCCAGGGCCACGCCGTCTGCATGCAGGAGGCACCCGAGGTGTTCCGCGTCAACGAGACGGACAGCCACTACCCCAAGGTGGAGGTACTGCTCGAATACCCGCGGGAGGACCTGCGGCAGAAGGTGCTGGACGCTGTGCGCTACTGCCCCAACCGCACCATCAGCGTCGAGGAAATCCCCGACTGAATCCCGTTCACGACCACGAGAGCCACAGGAGAGCGACATGGCGAACGAGCACCGCGCGAAAGGCATCGAGATGTTCAACGAGGTCTACTGCAACGACCTCCCGCAACCGCCCGAAACCGGCAAGGACCGCTTCTTCGACTACATGCTCGACACGGTGTTCGGCCAGCTCTGGGCCGACGAGACGCTGAGCATCCGCGACCGTCGCCTGTTGCTGCTCGGCGCGATCGCCGCGCTCGGCGAGGACATGACGTTCACGATCCAGGCGCGCTCGGCGCTCAAGCGCGGCGAGATCGACCGCGAGCAGCTCCATGAGATCGTGACATTCCTCACAGCCTATGTCGGCTATCCGCGCGGGGCGAAGATGCGCATGGCGATACAGACGATGCTGGCGCAGATGGAGAAGTAGGTCGGGCTTCAGCCCGAGAAGGGTTCGGCGCAGCCGAACCCGCCGCATCGAATCTAAGGCACCAGTCGGCATGAATGCCGACCCACATGGATGCCGACCTACATGGATGCCGACCCACATGGATGCCGACCCGCATCGGCTCAGCGGAACACCACCGTGCGTCGCCCGTTCACCAGCACGCGATCCTCGAGGTGGTAGCGCAGCCCGCGCGCGAGCACGGCCTTCTCGATGTCCTTGCCGTAGCGCACGAGGTCCTCGACCGAGTCGCTGTGGTCGATGCGGATCAGGTCCTGCTCGATGATCGGGCCCTGGTCCAGGTCCTCGGTCACGTAGTGGCAGGTCGCGCCGATCAGCTTCACTCCGCGATCGTGCGCCTGGTGGTAGGGTTTCGCGCCGACGAAGCTCGGCAGGAAGCTGTGGTGGATATTGATGATGCGCCCGATGTGGCGGCGACACAGCTGCGGCGGCAGGATTTGCATGTAGCGCGCCAGCACCATGGTGTCGGCGCGCGATTCCTCGAACAGGCGCTCTATCTCGGCGAAAGCCCGGGCCCGGTTGTCCGCCGTCACCGGCACGTGGTGGAACGGGATGCCGTGCCATTCGACCAGGCCGCGCCAGGTCTCGTGGTTGGAGATCACGCACGGTATCTCGATGTCCAGTTCGCCGCTCTTCCAGCGCCCGAGCAGGTCGTACAGGCAATGCTCCTGCTGCGATACCAGCACCAGCACGCGCTTCCTGATCGCGCTGTCGCTGATGCGCCACTCCATGCCGAATTCCCGGGCAATCGGCGCAAAGCGCTCGCGCAGCTCCGCGAGATGGAACGGCAGCGAATCGGCGCGCACCTCGAGGCGCATGAAATAGCGCTCGCTCTGCACGTCGGCGTGCTGGCTGGACTCGAGGATCCAGCCCTGGTGAGCGGCGAAGAAACCTGCGACGCGCGCGACGATGCCGACACGGTCGGGACACGACAGGGACAGGGTGTAGCAGCGCTGGCTGTGCA
>JAGPES010000512.1 GCA_018057015.1 Pseudomonadales bacterium
GTGCTGTACACCCATTGCGACGGCGAGCCGCTGAAGGGGCCGAACGACATCGTGTTCGATCGCCACGGAGGATTCTATTTCACGGACCTCGGCAAGATGCGCCGCCGCGACCTCGATCACGGCGGCGTCTACTACGCCAGGCCCGATGGTTCGATGATCCGCGAGTTGCTGTTCCCCGTCGCCACCCCGAACGGCATCGGGCTGTCGCCGGCCGGGGATCGGCTATACGTCGCGCAGACATCGAGCTGCCGGCTGCTGGGTTACGACATCGTGGCGCCCGGCGAGATCCGCAAGGTCATGGACGGCGAGGCGATGCTGGCCGGCTTCGCCAACTTCCAGATGTTCGATTCGCTCGCCGTGGATGCCGCGGGCAATGTCTGCGTGGCCACGCTGATCAACGGTGGCATCACCATCGTGCCGCCACACGGCGGCGCATCGCGCCACGTCGCGACGCCCGACCCGATGACCACGAACATCTGCTTCGGCGGCAAGGATTTGCGCACCGCCTACATCACCTGCTCGATGACGGGCAAGCTGCTCGCCTGCGAGTGGGAGACGCCGGGGCTCGCGCTCCATTTCCTGGACCGCTGAGCCGGGGCGCGGCAGGTGCAGGCGCTCGACATCCCGGCCAGCGCCGATGCCATCGACAGCGACTGGCTGAGCGCGGCGCTGGCGCCGCGTCATCCCGGTGTGCGTGTCAGCGCGGTGCGCGTGACCGCGCGCCAGGAATGGACCAACGCACACGCGTGGCTCGCCGTCGACTACCACGAGCCCGCCGGCGCGCCGCCCACGCTGTTCTGCAAGCTGCTGCCCGCGGACGCGCGCCGGGCCGCGATCGCCGCGACCGGCATGGGCCTGCGCGAGGCGCGGTTCTACGAAGGGCTGGCCCCGCTGTTGCCGCTGCGCGTGCCCACGCCGCATGCGGTGCGCAGCGACCCGCACAGCGGCGCTTTCGTGATGCTGCTGGAAGACCTCGTTGCCGGCGGCTGCACGGTGTCGGACGGTCCGACCGGCATCGCGCCGCGCGCGGCGGCCCGCGCGCTCGCGGATCTCGCGGCGCTGCACGTGCGTTTCGAGGATCCCGCGCGCCGCGCGCGCGAGGCGGACTGGGTCCCGCCGCCGGCCTCCGACAACGGCTACGGCGCGGCCATGCTGCGCCACGGCCTCGATCATCACCGCGCTCGCCTGAGCGATCGCTTCGCTGCGCTGGCGGAGCTCTACATCACGCAGCGCGCCGCGATGCACGCGCTGTGGAACTCAGGGCCCGGGCCGGACACCGTGATCCACGGCGATGCGCACATCGGCAACCTGTTCGACGATCAGGGCCGCACCGGCTTCTACGACTGGGGCATGATGCAGGTGGGCAAGGGCCTGCGTGACGCGAGCTACCTTCTCGCCATGGCACTGAGCCCCGCCGACCGGCGCGCCCACGAACGCGGGCTGCTGGGGCAATACCTCGCCGCGCGCGAGGCACTGGGCGGCGTGCCCGTCGCCTTCGACGACGCCTGGCGCGCGCATCGCCTGTATGCCTCCTACACCGTGGTCGCCTGCTGCCAGGTGGTGACCTTCCCGCACGACGCCACGCCCAGGCGGCGCGTGTTCGCCGAATCGCTGCTGGCGCGCGCGGAGGCCGCGATCGCGGACCTCGGCGTACGCGAGGCGCTGCGCGATCACGCCGGCATTTCGTAGCCCGGGCCCGGGAGCGGCCGTGTGGAGAGTGACCCGGACCTGCGATCCGGCAATGGCGATTGACCTCGCCGAAGGCGCGCCACTACCATCGCCCGCGCAACCGGAACGCGAGGACCCGCCGATGGAAACCAGGCCCTATTTCGTGCTCGGCGACTGCTTCGCCAATGCGCTGGTCGGCGCCTTTTCCGGCTGGGCCGGCATCGTGTGGATGCCGCACGCGCTCGGTTTCTGGCTCGGCATGCTGGTCTCGATGGCCGGCGCGATGGCGGTCACGATGCTGCTCGCGCTCACGCTGCTGCTGCGCTGGTTCGGCGCGCACGAGGTGATGGTGCCGACCATGATCGGCGGCATGACGGCCAACATGACCGTGTGCGCCATCGCGCACCACCACGCACTCTCGCCGCTGGACGGCGCCTGGATGGGCGCGCTGATCGGCCTGGGCGTGCTGTTCCTCACCTACATCGCCAATGCGCGACTGACGCGGGAGGCCTGAGCATGGACGAGGCAACCGCCAGGAAGTGGGATCGCGCCGCCGCCAGCTTCGACATGATGAACGGTGTCGGCCCGGAGAAGCGCTGGGCCCCGGTGAAGCGCGAGCTGTTCGCACGCATGCGGGGGGAAATCCTCTTCCTCGCGGTGGGCACGGGACTGGACATCGCGTTCTTTCCGCCGGGGCAGCGCATCACCGGCATCGACATCTCGGGCGAGATGCTCAAGCGCGCCGAAGCGCGCGCCGCCGCCTATCCCGGCACCATGAAACTGCAGCGCCAGGACGTGCTGGCGCTGGACTTCCCCGATGCGCACTTCGACCAGGTGTTCACCTCCTGCACCTTCTGCTCGGTGCCGCGCCCGGTGGACGGCCTGCGCCAGCTGCTGCGCGTGCTCAAACCGGGCGGGGAGCTGCACATGTTCGAGCACACCGGCAGCAAGGTGTTCGTCTTCAAGCAGGTCATGGACTGGATGACGCCGCTCAGCCGCAACTTCGGCCCGGAGATGAACCGCGATACCGTCGCCAACGTGCGGGCGGCGGGTTTCGCGGTGGACCGGGTGCGCAATGTCTACCTCGACGTCGTCAAGGTCATTCACGCCCACAAGCCCGGCCGGGACGGGACACGGTCCACGCAAGGGGGAACCGGAGCATGAGCAACAACGCCGTCGCGAGCGCGATCCCGTCGGCCCGGAGACCCCGGTGATGAGCGGATTCAACCTTGCCG
>JAGPES010000511.1 GCA_018057015.1 Pseudomonadales bacterium
CGCTAGGGCTGTTCCTCGGCGGCGTGCTCGGCGGCTGGCTGGGGCAGGCCTTCGGGCCGGCGGCGGTCAGCCTGTTCTGCGCCGTGCTGGCGCTGGTGTGGCTGGCGCTGGCGAGCTCGATGAATCCGCCGCCGCTGCGCGTCGCGCCTGCCGCGGCACCGCGCTGAAGCTTCATTCAAGATCTACATCGCGAAGCGGCGCACCGTGCGCCGTTCGCACATGCATTCAAAGGAGAACCGGATGGCATCCGTCAATAAAGTCATCCTGATCGGCAACCTCGGCGCCGATCCGGAAAGCCGCTTCGCCCCCTCCGGCGACGCGATCTGCAACATCCGCCTTGCCACCACCGAAAACTGGCGCGACAAGAACACCGGCGAGCGCCGCGAGGCCACCGAATGGCATCGCGTGTCCTTCTACGGCAAGCTCGCCGAGATCGCCGGCCAGTACCTGCGCAAGGGCAGCCAGGTGTACATCGAGGGCAGCCTGCGCACGCGCAAGTGGCAGGACAAGGACGGCCAGGACCGCTACACCACCGAGATCCGCGCCGACGAGATGAAGATGCTCGGCGGCCGCCGCGAGGGCGGCGACGCGCCGATGCGCAGCAACGAAGGCGGTGGTGGTTGGGATGCGCCGGCGCCCGCGCCGCGCAGCGCGCCCGCGCAGGCCGCGCCGCGCCCGCAGTCGGCGCCCGCGCCCCAGTCGGGCGGCTTCGGCGATTTCGACGACGACATCCCCTTCTGATTGCAGTGGTTGCAGCCGGCGCGCGCCTTGCCCCATGAGGGCGAGGGGCGGCCACGCTGCCACGCATTGAAAGCGGGAGAGCCGACCCCAGATCGGCAAGGGAAGGAGGAAACATGAAGGAACTCGTCAGTTACGCGGACGGCGTGCATGCGGTGGATTCAGGCTATGGCCGCCCGCAGCTCGCCGCCATCCACATCGTCGTGCACGACGGCCGCGCGGCCATCGTCGATACCGGCAGCAATGCATCGGTGCCGCAGGTGCTCGGTGCGCTCGCCGCGCTGGGTATTGCGCCCGAAGCGGTGGACTGGGTGATGCTCACCCACATCCACCTCGATCACGCCGGCGGCGCGGGCAGCCTGATGTGCGCATTCCCGCACGCCCGTCTGCTGGTGCATCCGCGGGGCGTGCGCCACATGATCGACCCGAGCAAGCTCTGGGAGGCCACATGCGCGGTCTATGGCGCCGATCGCGCCTACGACCTCTACGGCCACCTCGTTCCCGTTCCCGCCGAGCGCATCGTGCCGGCAACCGACGGCCTCGAGATCCACCTCGGTAGCCGGCTGTTCCGCGTGTTCGACACGCCGGGCCACGCGCGCCATCACATCTGCATCTGGGATGCGGTCGCGCACGCCTTCTTCACCGGCGACACCTTCGGCCTGTCCTATCGCGAACTCGATGTCGACGGCCGGCCCTTCATCATGCCGACGACCACGCCGACGCAATTCGACCCGCAGGCCATGCATGACTCGATCGACCGCATGCTGGCGATGCAGCCGCAGGCGATGTACCTGACCCACTACAGCCGCGTGACCGACGTCGAGCGCCTCGGCGCCGACCTGCACCGGCTGATCGACACCATGGTGGCGGTCGCCTCGGCCGCGCGCGGCACCGGCGTGCCGCGCCACGTCGAGATCCTCGCCGGCCTGGAGCAGATCGTGCGCGAGGAAGCCGCCCGCCAGAACTGGGCGCTCAGCGAGGACGAGACCCTCGAGCTGCTGGGCATGGATCTCGAGCTCAATGCCCAGGGGCTCGGCGTCTGGCTGGACAGCCGGCGCGTGGCCGAGGCGGAGACGGCCTGAAGCGTGCAGCCCATCCAGACCGAGGTCGATCCCGCGCGCCGCTTCGGCGGCATCGACCGGCTCTACGGAGCCGGCTCGATCGACGCCCTGCATGCGGCCCACGCCTGCGTCATCGGCGTCGGTGGCGTGGGTTCGTGGGCGGTCGAGGCGCTGGCGCGCAGTGGCGTCGGTCGCCTCACGCTGATCGACCTCGATCACGTGGCCGAGTCGAACATCAACCGCCAGGCGCACGCGCTCGATGCCACCCTCGGCATGGCCAAGGTCGAGGCCATGACGGCACGGATCGCCGGCATCCATCCCGCCTGCCGGGTCGAGCTGATCGAGGACTTCGTCACGCCCGAGAACGCGGGCGAGCTGCTGCACGGTTTCGATGTGGTGATCGACGCCATCGACAATGTGCGCGCCAAGGTGGCGATCGCCGCAATCTGCCGTCAGCGGCGCATCCCGCTGGTGATGGCGGGTGGGGCAGGCGGCAAGTCGGACCCGGCGCGCATCTGCGCCGACGACCTCGCGCGTACGCTGCAGGACCCGCTGCTGTCGAAGGTGCGGGCGCGGCTGCGCAAGGAACACGGCTTCACCCGCGACCCGAAGAAGAAGTTCGGCATCGAGGCGGTGTTCTCCACTGAACCCCTGCGCTATCCGGCGGTCCAGGCTTGCGACGTCGAAAGTCACGCCGACACCACGCATGCCGCGCCCCAGGGGCTGGCGTGTGCCGGATACGGCTCGAGCATGGCCGTCACCGCCAGCGTCGGGCTGTTCTGCGCCGCGCGCGCGCTCGAACACCTGTTGCGCGCCGGCGCCCGTCGTCTCGAACATGCCAACGCCCCTGCCACGGAGATCGCTTCATGACTGCAATGCACCAACCCGATTCCGCCATCGTCCTGTTCGGACATGGGGCCCGCGACCCCGAATGGGCCGGCCCGATGCGCCGCATTCGCGACACCGTGCTGGCGCGCGCCGATGCGCCGAAGGTGGAGCTCGCCTTCCTCGAATTCATGAGCCCGACGCTGCCCGAGGCGATCGCAGCGCTGGTTCGGGACGGCGTCAAGAAGGTAGCGGTGGTGCCCGTCTTCCTCGCCCAGG
>JAGPES010000513.1 GCA_018057015.1 Pseudomonadales bacterium
TGGGCGTGAACGTGGCGTTGCCGGTACCGGTGGCGATCCACTCCTTCGGCGGCTGGAAGCGTTCGCTGTTCGGCGATCTCTACGCCTACGGCCCGGACTCGGTGCGCTTCTACACGCGCCGCAAGACGATCACGCAGCGCTGGCCGAGCGGGGGAGTGCGGGACAAGGCGCAGTTTGCGTTTCCGTCGAACGGGTGAGAGGCGCGCTCAGACTGCAGCCCAGGGATTGATCAGATCGGCCGCAGCCTGCTCGAAATCTGCCGTGTTCCGGGTCGCGATGGCGCAGCCGCCGACCCGGGCAATCGCCGCGACCTGACCATCGAGGATTGACGAAATGAGCGTCGCAGCGGGCGTAGCTCGCGGCATAGGAATTGATCTTGCGCCGGATTTCCGGATCCAGCGCGCTCTCCCGGTCCAGAACGTCGCGATCAATGTCTTTCCTGGCTTCGAAGGCCGAGTCGGACAGTATCGGGATGCGGTTGAAGGTGTGATTGAGCAGGATTTCCTCGAAACCCATGCCGACGATGGCGCAGATCTTCCGCATGACGCGCTCGGTGTCGGCAACGAGGCTGCGGAAATCGACGAGGATGACGCGATCCGGGTGCTGCTGTTTCAGTTCCAGCGATTTCAGCGACGACTCCTGCCATTGCTCCAGTGATTTATCGACGTCGCGATAGGATGTGCTTCGATGAAGATGCGTACCAGCCACCGGGGTCGCGCACGACAGAGATGAACCGGACGTCCGGCCAGGTGCCGAAGAAGAAGGCGCAGCTCTGTGCATCCATATTCACGCGCGGCTTGAAGCCGCTGACGTACTGCTTGGCCAGTCCGTGTAGCGACTGGTAATCCAGCCAGGCGTTGAAATAGGAGGTCATGTAAGCGTTCCAGAACTCGCGGTCCTTCAGCGTTTCCAGCCGCTTGACGGAAAGAAGATTCCTGAAGATATGCCGCTGCATCGACAGGTTGAAACAGAAGGGGTAGCCCTCGTCCCAACGGGCGGCCGAGCTCTTGGCGTAGTAGCCCCTGGCGCTGGCCTGCTCCTCGGGCGGCTCCTTCAGGTGGTCGAACACCCGGTTCGCGCTGCTCTTCAGCCGCTCCGGCACCGGCCGCAGCATCCACTTCTCCGGCTTGCCGACGCAGATCTCGTGCGGGTGCGCAAGCACCGCGCTGTGCCCGTCGAGGAGCTGCGACATCAACGTGCCGCCGGAGCGCTGGATCTGCGAGATCAGGATCAGCGGCTGGTCCACCGGCGTGATGAAGACATCACGCCTGTCGATCATGCAGAGGTCGTTCGCCAGGCGCCCGGCGGCGGTTCGCACGCGCGAAATTCGCGAAGCGACCTTCCGGGAGAGCTTGCTGGTCGCCATGCTTCGATGCATTGAGCGATGGCGCACAGGCAGGGGCGTAACTACAATGGCCGTATGACTGCGCACGGCGATCCATTGCTCCGCGCTCTTTCCGGATTCCCGGAGATCCGGCTGGCACTGCTTTTCGGTTCGAGGGCGTCGGGCCACCCGCGCGTCGACAGCGACGTCGACCTCGCCGTGCTTGCCGATGCGCCACTCTCCGCGGAGCGACGAGCGAGCATCATGGAGGCCATCGCCATCGCGACCGGTTGTCCGGTCGACCTGGTCGATCTCTACCATGCGCCGGAGCCCGTCCTCGGCGAGGCGTTGAAGGGTGTTCGCCTCCTCGGAGATGCCGCCGATCAAGCGCGGCTGGTTGCCCGCCACGTGCTGAATGCAGCGGACTTCCTGCCGCTACGTGAACGCATTCTCGCGGAGCGGCGCGCCGCATGGATCGGATAGTCCTGCAGGAAAAGCTCGAATCGCTCGCGCGCTGTGTGCGCCGGGTCGAGCAGAAGCGCCCGCCTGCCGTTGACCTGCTCATGGCGGATCCGGACCTCCAGGACATCCTGGTGCTGAACCTCAGCCGCGCGGTGCAGCTGTGTGTCGACATCGGCAGCCATCTGATAAGCGGCACCGATGCGCCTGCCCCGCAGACGATGGGCGAGATATTCAGCACGCTGGCATCTCTCGGCATGATTTCCGGCGACCTGGCTGCACGACTGCGCGCCGCGGTGGGATTCCGCAACGTCGCCGTACACAACTACGACCGGATCGACTGGGCGATCGTGTTTGCGATCAGCACCCGCTTCCTCGACGATTTCCGCGCGTTCGCTGCAGCCGTGCGGATCGACGACTGAATCGAGTCGCGGACGCGCACGCAGGCATCACCGCAGTTCGTGCACGGCAAGAATTGACAGCTGTAGCGTTCCCGAATCCGCCGGGGGCGCCCCTGCGGGCGCTGCGCGGTGTGGCGCACGTGCATCTCGCCCCCGGCGAAAGCAAATCGGTCCGTTTCGAACTCAGCGCCCGCGCCTGCGACAAAGGTGGAGGCGAACTTGAAGATCGTCGGCCGGCGCGTGCTGGATCCCTGATTGACGGGCCTTGATGCCGCGCCCATCGGGGAACTCCGCGCACGCTGTCCGGCGGCTGGCAGGTCAAGTATTTTCAGCCGCTCCGTCCCGGCGATGTGCTGACGCGCCAGCGACGCATCCTCGAAGTATACGAGCGCGCAACTCGACGGAGTCGGCGCGCCAGGCACGTCCGGGCAGGCCGCTACGGTGCGGGAGGCTCGCTGGCGAGGAAGTACGTGAGACTGCGGATCTGGCCTGCTTCCACTTCGAACAGGTCCATGACGTGTAGCGTCGCACCATCGGCGAGTCCGATGTGGATCTCGCCCGCCACACGATTCCCCTCCCGGAGCAGCGGCGCCGCGAGCCTGGGCTGCGGGGCGCCTTCATCGATGGCACGACTGTAAAACTGCCGGATCGCCTCGCGTCCTGTCGTTCGCCGCCCGAGCCCGTTCAGGACGGCATCGTCGTGAAACAGCTTGTACA
>JAGPES010000514.1 GCA_018057015.1 Pseudomonadales bacterium
CCACCAGGGGGTGCCCTATGAGCGCATCTCGATCCACCTCAAGCGCGCGGTGGTCGCGGCCGAGGACGACCGCTTCCTCGATCACGACGGTTTCGACTGGGAAGGCATCGAGCGCGCGCTCGAGCGCAACGCCGAGCGCGGTCGCATCGCCTCCGGGGGCTCGACCATCAGCCAGCAGCTCGCCAAGAACCTGTTCCTGTCCTCGTCGCGCTCGTGGCTGCGCAAGGGTCAGGAGGCAGTCATCACGCTGATGATCGAGACCACCTGGGACAAGCGCCGCATCCTCGAGGTGTATCTGAACGTGGCCGAGTGGGGCAACGGCGTGTTCGGCGCCGAGGCCGCCGCGCGCCGCTACTACGGCCGCCCCGCCGCCAGCCTGGGACCGGGCGAGGCCGCGCGCCTGGCCGTGATGCTGCCCAATCCGCGCTACTACGAGCGCAACTACGGCCCCCGCCTCGCCGCCCACGCCGCGCGCGTGCAGCGGCGGATGATCCATTCGCAAGTGCCCTGAGGCCCGCGGCCCTCGCGGCCGGCGACAAAATTTCGCACTGCAACAGAATCGGCGGCCCCGTCGCGCAAGTGAGCCCGTAGAATTCCGCCTGTCCGCTCCAGCCCGCTCCAGCCTGCCCACCGCGCGATGACCGAGCCCGAAGAACGCCACCCCGACGACGTCCAGCACCACCTCAAGGAGGTGCAGGATCTGCTCGCCCGCCAGAAGGTGGTGGAAGACCTCGTGCACCGCCAGGACATGCCGCGCCACCAGCTGGTGGAAAACCTGGTGCACAAGCAGCACGAGGCGGCGCTGCGCGCCAAGCTCGAGAGCCTGCACTCGGCCGACATCGCCTACGTGCTCGAGGCCCTGCCGCTGGACGAGCGCCTGTACGTGTGGGACCTGGTCAAGGCCGAGCGCGACGGCGAGATCCTGCTCGAGGTCTCCGACGCGGTGCGCGAATCGCTGATCGAGACGATGGCGCCGGCCGAACTGAAGGCCGCCGCCGAATCGCTCGATGCCGACGAGCTCGCCGACCTCGCCCCGGACCTGCCGCCCGAGGTCATCGAGGACGTCTTCCAGTCGCTCGACAGCGAAGGCCGCGAGCAGTTGCGCGCGGCGATGTCCTACCCCGAAGACTCGGTCGGCGCGCTGATGGATTTCGACATGGTGACGGTGCGCGAGGACGTCACCCTCGAAGTCGTGCTGCGCTACCTGCGCCTGTTCGACGAGTTGCCCGACCACACCGACAAGCTCTTCGTCATCGATCGCGACGACCACCTCAAGGGCATCCTGTCGCTGGAGTCGCTGCTGATCAACGACCCCGAGACCCTGGTCGCGGACGTGATGCGCAAGGAGCCGGTGATCAGCTTCACGCCCGAGGACGAAGCCGACGACGCCGCGCAGGCCTTCGAGCGCTACGACCTGGTGTCCGCGCCGGTGATCGACAGCGAGAAGCGCCTGATCGGCCGGGTGACGGTGGCCGAGGTGGTGGACTACATCCGCGAGGAGTCCGAGGCCGAGATCCTGAGCCACGCCGGTCTGCGCGAGGAGGAGGACATCTTCGCGTCGGTGTGGGATTCGGTGAAGAACCGGTGGGCGTGGCTGGCGGTCAATCTGGTGACCGCCTTCGTGGCCTCGCGGGTGATCGGGCTGTTCGAGGATTCGATCGAGAAGCTGGTGGCGCTGGCGGCGCTGATGCCGATCGTGGCGGGCATCGGCGGCAATTCGGGCAACCAGACGGTGACGATGATCGTGCGCGCGATCGCGATGGGTCAGGTGGAGCCGTCGGCGATGACACGCTTGCTGAAGAAGGAGCTCGGCGTGGCCTTGATCAACGGCGTGGTGTGGGGTGGTCTGCTCGGGGTGCTGGCGTGGTGGCTGTACGGCAACGTGGATCTGGGTCTGGTGATGACCGGGGCGATGACGCTGAACCTGCTGCTTGCAGCCTGCGCCGGCGTGCTGGTCCCGATGCTGCGCCAGCGCCTGGGCGCCGACCCGGCGCTCGGCGGCTCGGTGCTGATCACCGCGCTCACCGATTCGGGGGGGTTCTTCATCTTCCTGGGGCTGGCGACGCTGTTCCTGCTGTGAGGCTGGTGCGCTCGTAAGCGGGACGCACCTCGGGTTGCTTGGCCTGGCGAGGGCTTCTTGGGGGCGCAGTTGGGCGGCTTGAGCGTCTCCACTCGACGGCTCGCTGCGAGGACGCGCACGGGGTGTTCCTTCCGGGGCTGCGGAACTCGCTTCGCTCGGACAGTCCTCGCCCCTTCAGGAACACCCCGCGCGTCCCCGGCGGGTAGAAGCTCGAACCGTCCGAGCTCATTACCTATGCGCAAGCACGCGACAAGGCCCGGGGGTGCACGACACCGTCCGGGCCCCGACAACCATCACCCCAGCTTCGCAAACACCTCGCGCGCCGCGGCCACCGTCGCGTCGATCTCCGCCTCGCCGTGCGCGGCCGACACGAAGCCGGCCTCGAAGGCCGAGGGCGCGAAGTAGTGGCCGGCTTCCAGCATGGCGTGGAAGAAGCGGTTGAAGCGGTCCTTGTCCGTGGCCATCACCTGGGCGAACGAGGCCGGCACCTGGTCGGCGAAATAGACGCCGAACATGCCGCCCACCGAATCCGCACTGAATGTGACGCCCGCGTCGCGCGCCGCGGCGGAAAGACCCGAAATCAGACGCTGCGTGCTCGCCGTCAGGCGCTCGTAGAAGCCCGCCTCGCGCGTCAGCTTCAGCGACACCATCCCTGCCGCCACCGCCACCGGGCTGCCCGACAGCGTGCCGGCCTGATACACGCTGCCCAGCGGAGCGATCTTCTCCATGATGTCGCGGCGGCCGCCGAAGGCGCCCACCGGCATGCCGCCGCCGATCACCTTGCCGGGCGTGGTCAGGTCCGGCGTGATGCCGTACAG
>JAGPES010000515.1 GCA_018057015.1 Pseudomonadales bacterium
CGGCCAGTTGAACGCCTTTCGGTACTCGTCCGGGTGTTCGCCGTGCCAGTGCGCACCCGCGGCGTCCGACTGGTCGAAGCCCAGCATGACGATCCGTGCCGCGCCGAACTGGAACGCGAGGTTCATCGCCGCATACCCGCTGTTTCCTCCCCACGCCAGCACGCCGGGAACCCGCGATACGCCCCGCACCCGCTTGTTGTACGGTATGGACCGCACGCCATCCTGCCGCCAGGTAGGATGCCCACACCATATTTCCCCATGAGCCCGCTGCTGCATCTCCGGCAGTTGCGCCGCAAGCAAATCATGGTCGTTGGTGTAATGGACGTCTGCCCACGGGGCGAGCCGCCAGGTCGAATTGACTGTGATCACCCGCGCCCTGCCACGCACATACTCGGCATCCGCCTGCGTCATGCTTGGTCCGCTGGCAAGACACACCACCGTCTGCCCGCGCCAGCGCATCCACTCCCTCACGGCCGCGCGACCGCAAACAGGTGCCGTCCGCGAACAGTGCGGCAACGCACGATGCGGAAGTACCGCATCAGCCGCCTGCGCCACCATGCCGGTGGGAATACTGACAGGTGCAACGTGTCCCCGATCTGCGAACCAAAGTGGTCGTCAAACAGCGCGATTTGAAAATAGCACGCCTGGCGCGTGCGCTTGGCGATGCCCTGCAACGCCGCCTCGACATGCTCAGGCGGCAAATGTTCCATCACGTCGGCGCAGTACCCGTAGTCCGTCCGCCCCAGATCAGGCGGCAGATCCCACAGGCACGCGCGCACGAACGGCAACGATCCGGTGTATGCATTGTCTGCGATGTCCACGCACCGCACCCCGAACCCACGCGCAGCAAGCGCCTCCGCCGCCGCACCCGACCCACAGCCCCAGTCCGTGAAACTTGCGCCCCGCAGCGGGCGCATCACCGCCAGCGCATCCGCAAGGTGCCTCAGCCCCGGTGATCGCTCCCGGTACTCGGGCAGTTCCCAGATTTGTTCGTATTTTGTGCGCTCCTCAGCATCACGCACGCAGCGCCTCCTCAATGGTCATGCGCGGCCAATCCAGCGCGGTTTCCCGGGTGCAGTTCCAATACTCGACGCCGGCCGTGTCAAGCCGTGTACGCAACTCGGCAAACCGCACCACCCAGCGATCTACCGACGTTGCCCGCGCGTTGCCCAGTGGGCGCGGGTGGTCCTCATGATGGTGCGCGCGGCCCCCGGTGTGCTGCAGGTCATAGCCAAGCATCAAGATCCGCGTCGCCCCCCCGTACTGCGCCAGGCTGATCGCCCCGGCCCCGGAGTTGTTGTATGGCCGAAACCCTGCCACGCCCTTCATCGCCGCACATCGGTAACGGGCCGGCATCAGGTGCACGCCAACGCGCGTGCCAGCGAACGTCCGCTCGATCTCCGGCAAATAGTGCTGCCAAAAACTGCGATCCATCCCATACAGGACTTGCGCCCACGGCGCAGCGCGAAACGTGCAATTGACCACGATGGCCGGATGCCCGGACAGCCGCACAGCCTCCACATCATCTGCTGTGAGTGACGGGCCACTGGCAAGACACACCACCGTCTGCCCGCGCCAGCGGCCCGCGAACTCACCCGCCGCCCGGATTGACGCCTTCGCCGACGGCAAGCGTGACGAACTCACGGCCCGAATCCTGATCGGCCAGCACGCCGACGATCTGATAGACCTTGCTGCCATGCGTGACGCGCCAGCTGGCGTCTACGTCGCTCCGATGTCGAATGACGATCCGCGCCGTCACGCGGGACTGGCGTTCGTCCGCTGCGATGAAGTCACGCACAGAAATCGGCTCGATCGCGGCCCATACGACCGCTTGATCCGCCCACACCGTAGCCAGCGCCCCTGTGGCGGTGTCCTGATCCAGCACGGGCGACTGCAGTGTGACGCGCTTGTTCAGCCGCCCCGCCGCGAGCGTCATGCGATCACCGGGTCGCGCAGCGCGTAGAGCATGGCCGTCACTGGGGCGGGCAGATAGCCGGGCTGGAATGCCTCGTCAGCATTTTGATCACGGTTTCGGTACATCCACGCGGTCAGATACAACGTGGCCATGCGCACCACCGCGGGCACGTCCGCCACGATGCCGTCCGACGATTCGAGCACAGGCTCACCATCCGAGTCATATCCCAGTACAGTTTCAGCCTGCGCGCCCAAATAATTCACGACGGCTGCGCTCGCCGCCTCGATCAGCACAGTGAGCAGATCGTCGTCGTCGTCCCCATCGCGGCGGACGTAATCGCTCGCGGCCTGCAGGCTGACCAACATCACTTGGCATCCCTCCCGTCACGGCCCTTTTTGACTGCGAGTCGCCAGTCAGGCGAGCCGTCGCCGGGCTTGGTGGTCGTTGCACGCAACGCCACCCAGAGGCTACCGCCGAACGTCACGGCATCGCCGCCGTCGTACTGGTCGCCCTCGCGGAATACGCCGCGGTAGAGCAGCGACGGCGAGCGCAGCGTCTGCTCTACCACCTCGCCATCCGTGTGCGTCAGGCGAATGTCCAGCGTGCGGAGATCGTCCGACGGCACCACTTCTGTCTGCGCCACGCCACGCAGGATCACACGCCAGCCGGCGGCGGACAGCGAGTCGCCGATGGGGCCGGTGCGCCTCGTGGCCTTGATGAGTCCGCCGCGGTAGGCCGCCACGGTGCCGCGCGGGTACGACTTCTGCGGGTCGATGGTGTCGAGGATGTCGAGCTCCAGCGCGTCGCGACCGTCGGCGCCGTCCTTGCCATTAATGCCGTCCTTGCCGTCCACGCCGTCGCGACCGTCGGCGCCGTCCTTGCCATTAATGCCGTCCTTGCCGTCCACGCCGTCGCGACCGTCGGCGCCGTCCTTGCCATTAATGCCGTCCTTGCCGTCCACGCCGTCGCGACCGTCGGCGCC
>JAGPES010000516.1 GCA_018057015.1 Pseudomonadales bacterium
TCTGTATTGGATTACACTGTGTCTGCATCGGGAGCCTCCTGTGTTGAGCCTTAACTCGTTCTCGCAAAACAAGTTTTACTCATCCACAGGCCCGATGCACCTCAGTCGTGTGAGAAATCCGGGCTAGTCGCGGTCGCGGCCGTCCCGCGACACCCGGCATAGGCGTGGCGGTCGCGTAAGGGGCAGGTCTGTGGGCGCCGGACGCAGGGCTTAGGGGTTTCTGGACATGGAGGAGACCGTCATGAACATCGCCGCCCTGCGTGTGTTGCAGGCGCAACTGCGGGCCAGGGGCGCGCAGCCCGCTACCGTCGACGGGCGGATGTGTGCCGCGACCCGCGCCGCGATCGCCGGCACGCTCACGCGCCTCGATCCCGGGACCGCAAGCGACTGGCGCGCCTGGCCGCTCGCCCGTCGGGAGGTACTGTGCCTGCAGGTCCTGTGCCGCGAGGCGGGCCTCGACCCGGGCAGGCTCGACGGCTGGTGGGGACCGCAGACCGAATACGCCTGCGGCCAGCTCGCGCACCTGCAGGCCCACGGCGAGCTGCCCCCGCCGTGGCGCGACAGGTTTCCCGTGCCGGCGAATCCCAACGGCTGGCCGCTGGAGCGCCAGGCCGATCTCGTTGCCCGCTACGGCAAGCCCGGCGCCAACCTCGTGACTGTGGAATTGCCTTACCCGCTGCGTCTTGCCTGGGACACCGCGACTCGCATCACGCGCACGCAATGCAACGCCGTGGTCAGGGACAGCCTGCACCGCGTGCTGACCCGCGTGCGCCGGCGCTATGGGCTGGAGGGCATCGCGCAATTGCGGCTCGACGTCTACGGCGGCGGCGTCAACCTGCGCGACAAGCGCGGCGGCACGACGCTTTCCACCCACGCCTGGGGCATTGCCTTCGATTTCGATCCCATGCACAACAAGCTGGCGTGGGGCCGCGACCGCGCCACCCTCGCGCAGCCCGAGTATGACGACTGGTGGCGCAGCTGGGAGGCGGAAGGCTGGGTCAGCCTGGGGCGCACCCGCAACTACGACTGGATGCACGTGCAGGCCGCGCGCGTGTGACGTCCGCGACGGCCGTCATGGCCTCACGCCTGGCGCGGCTTCACGCGCTCGAGGAACTCCGCGATGCGCCCGAATGCCTCGGTCGCCTCGGGCATCGACGCGCCGAATGCGTGCCAGACGTGCACCATGTGATGCCAGGTCTGCAGCCGGGCGTCGGTTCCCGCCGCGCGCGCCTTGTTCACGTAGCGGCGGGCGTCGTCGAGCAGCATCTCCGCCTCGCTCGCGTGAACGAGGGTCGGCGGCAGGCCGTGCAGCCTGCCGTGCGCCGGCGAGACCCGCGGGTCGCAGGGCCTGACCCGGTTGGCGAGCCAGGCCAACCACAGCACCAGTGCGCTCGGTATCCGTGCGAGGCGGCCGAACATCGGGCCCAGCATGTGGTCGCTGTGCAGGTTGCCGATGAGGCTCGGACTGCTGAGGGTCCCGTCCGTGACCGGCGACAGTGCCACCGCGGCATCGGCGCTGCGCAGGCCCGCGTCGCGCGCCCAGGCGATGATCACGAGGCAGAGGTTCCCGCCCGCGGAATCGCCGGCCACGAACAAGGTCTCCACCGGTGCCGCTCCCTGCGGCCCGTTGTCCAGGACCCAGCGGTAGGCGCGCTGGCAATCGGCGAGGCAATCAAGTCGCCGGTGCTCGGGCATCAGCCGGTAGTCGATGGCGAGCACCGCGGCGCCGGCAAGGCGCGACAGCGTGGAGGTGATGCCGCGATGACTCCTGCGGCTGCCCATCGTGAACGCGCCGCCGTGCAGGTAGAGCAGTCGGCGCCCGGGATCGGCGCCGGCGGCCAGCACCCACTCCCCGGGCACGCCGTCGACGTCCACCGGGCGGATCTCCACGTCGCCGAGGTCGGCGCGATCGCCGAGGCTGTCGAGCTTTTCGCGCAGGATGCGCAGCCGGTCCCGCGCCGAGGCGCGTCCCTGGGCGGGGGCCTGGAATTCACGCAGCAGCTCGAGCGCTTCGTGATGTCCGGCGCTGGGGTCGCAAGGCCCGGCGCGTTCCACGTGCCCGGGCTCGTCGTACCTCGCCAGGTTCTCGCCGCGCAGGGCGAAGCGGGTGAAGGCCCACAGGGCCGTCGCGAGCAGGACGATTGCCGTGATGGTTGCGGTCATCGTTCGCCCTCGGCGATCGTGCTGAACGTGGGGCAACGCACGACGGGAATCAGTGCGCCTCGTCGGCCGCGGTCCACCCGGGATGATCGAAGGTCGCCTGGTATTCCTGCAGCACGGCCACGAGTTCGGGCAATCCGGCGTCGGACAGCGGGTCCTCTTTCAGCATCGCCGCGGCGTTCGTCATGCGCCCGATGAGCGCGTGCAAGGCCGCGTCGGGTTCCGGTTCGAGCCGGCAATTCGCGACCATGTAGGCGATGTCCTGCTCCACGGCCGTGGCGAGTGCACCGGCGCCTGCCGCCTGCAGTTGTCGCGTCCCGTGCTCGGGCGCGCTGCGCTCGACCGCTTCGCGAATGCGTGTCATGGCGGCGCGCAGGGGCTCGTCGGTTGCCCAGCGCTGGCCCTCCGGCAGGACGGGCGGCGCACCGTGCGTGGCATGGGCATCGTGCGACGTTGCGCGAGCGTGTGCATCGTGCGCCCCTGCGTTGCCGGCTGCAGCGGGCGCAGCCGATGCCGATGCCGCAGCCGCAGCCGATGCCGCGGCCCGGTCATCGGACTGATTGCAGGCCGTGGCGAGGAGCGCAAGCGCCATCGCGGCGAGCACGCTTCGCGACGCGGGTGAAGTCGATGGTCTCATGGTGGCAATCCTGCAGTTGATCACGTTGCGATGCTGCACCGTCCTGGTCGTGCGGGCCAATGACGCAGATCAAGGCGGCCGGGCGCGCAATCC
>JAGPES010000517.1 GCA_018057015.1 Pseudomonadales bacterium
GGCCTGCGCGATCCTTCCCGCCTGCAGCAATGCCGCGCCGTAGGGGTGGCGCACCGGCTGGATCCAGCCCGGCGGCTCGTCGTAGCGCAGGCGATCCTCGTGCGCCACCGCATCGGCGAGCATCGCAAGCCCCGCATCGACCTGGCCCGCGCGGTACAGCAGTTCGCCGCCCATCAGGCGCTCGGCCACGTCGAGCAGGGCCGTGGCCGTGTTGTTGCCGAAGGTCGTGGTATCCGGCACGGCCGCGCGCGCGGCCTGGAACGCCGCCTGCTCGCGCCGCGCCCCGTCCATGTCGTCGGTGGCGGCGAGGGCGACGGCGCGCGCGTAATGGCGCAGCGCGCGCGAGAACGGCGCGTACTCGGGGAATTCGGGTTCGGCAAGGATCGCCTGCCACTGGCCGAAGCGCATCATCACCTCCAGCGGCATCGCCATCATCCCGTCCGCCCAGGGATTGGCGCGGAAGAAGTCGGCGGGGATGTCGGCGACCATCTCGCGCATGGTTTCCAGCGCGAGCCGGCTCTGCCCGTTCATCATCGCCGCGTAGGCCAGCATGTGGTGATTGTGTGCCATGTACAGGCGGTAGAACTGCTGCTGCGGCGAGCGCGCGGTGTAGCGGCGGTCGGCCTCGATGGCGCGCGCGTTGGCCTCGATCGCCTGTTGCCAGCGACCGCGGCGCACATCGATGTGCGATGGCATGTGCACCATGTGGCCGAGCCCCGGCTGCAACTGGCGCAGGCGATCGGCTGCGGCATCGGCGCGGCCCGGCTCCGGCGAGGCCTCGACGGCATGGATGTAGAGGTGGTTGGCGAGCGGGTGGGCGGGTTGCAGCGCGATCACACGCTCCAGCGTCACGATCAGCTCCCCGGTGCCGGGTTGCGGCTGCCCCTCGGGCGTCCAAAGATCCCAGGGCCGAAGGTCGGCCAGCGATTCGGCGAACAGCGCGCCCACGTCGGCGTCTCCCGGATGGGCCTGCCACACGCCGCGCATCGCCTCGGCGTAGCCGAGCTCGAGCGGCGCGCGGTCCGCGGGCTGCGGATCAGCGTAGCGCTTGGCGAGCGCCTCGATCAGCGCGCGTTCCACCGCGCTCGCGCCGGCGCTGGCGGCGCGGGCCCGGCCGAGCGCGGCCCAGGCCGCTGCTGCGCGCTCCGGTGGCACAGCGGTGTTGTTGATGTGCGGGCCGTTGGCGATCGCGACACCCCAGTGCGCCATCGCGCAGTCGGGGTCGAGTTCGGCCGCCCGCGTGAAGGAGCGGATCGCCTCGTCGTGGTTGAAGGCGTACATGAACGCCAGTCCCTGGTCGAAATAGCGCTGTGCCTCGGGCGAGGCCGTGGAGACGGTGCGCGAGTACGAGCCGAGGCCGTCGAACAGCGGCACCGGTGTCGGCGCGGCGGCGGAGACCGGCGGGGCGACCAGGACCAGCAGCATCAGGAGCAGTGCAACAGGAGACTTCATGGCAGCGTTCCTCCGTGTGGGGGCGAGGGATCGTGCGCGGGCGGAAACTAACGATACGCCCGCCGCCGTCGCGATGCCAGCGCATCGCGTCGCGGTCACCAGCGCTGCAGTGCCAGCGGCTCCTCGTCGAGGGCGGCCAGCTGCTCGCGCAGCTCCAGGATGTGCTCGGACCAGTAGCGAGGGGTGTTGAACCACGGGAAGTAGCGTGGAAAGGCCGGGTCGTGCCAGCGCGCCGCCAGCCAGGCGGCGTAGTGCATCAGGCGCAGCGTGCGCAGCGATTCGACCAGCGGCAGCTGGGCGCTCGGGAAATCGTGGAACTCCTCGTAGCCGTCGACGATCTCGGCGAGCTGCGCGAGGCGCGCGTGGCGATCCCCGGAGAGCAGCATCCACAGGTCCTGCATCGCCGGGGCGCTGCGGCAGTCGTCGAGATCCACCAGGCACAGCGCGCCGTCGCGGGCCAGGATATTGCCCGGGTGCAGGTCGCCGTGGGTGCGGATCAGCGTGGCGTCGTCGGGGCGGTAACGCTGGCGCAGCTTCCCGACCAGCGCCTCGCACAGGCTGCGGTAGGCGGTCGCGAGGTCCGGCGGGATGAAATGCGCGTCGATCAGGCGCCAGCTCGTCTCGGCGTAGCTCTCGATGTCGACGCGCGGGCGATGGGCGAAGGGTCGGCTCGCGCCGATGGCGTGCATGCGCCCCAGGATGCGCCCCAGCGACAGCAGCTGCTCGGGCTGGTCGAGGTCGGGCACGTGCCCGCCGACGCGCGGGAACAGCGTGAAGCGGAACTCGCCGAAGTGCAGCAGCGTGTTGCCGCTGTCGTCGGCCATGGGCGTCACCACGGGCAGTTCGGCCTCGAGCAGTTCGCGCGTGAAGGCATGCTCCTCCAGGATCGCCGCTTCGCTCCAGCGCTCCGGGCGGTAGAACTTCACGATCAGCGGCGCGCCGCCCTCGATCCCGACCTGGTAGACGCGGTTCTCGTAGCTGTTCAGCGGGAAGATGCGCAGGTCCGAGATGCGCCCCGTGCTCTCGATGGCGTCGATCACGGCGTCGGGCGTCAGCGTGTCGAAGGGGTGCCCGGTGTGGTCGGAAGTGTCGTTGCTCATGGCGGGGCGGCGCTGCTCAGGGCTGGACAGCGTACGGGCCCGCGGGGCTGCCCACAAGGGCGGGCAGCGGATTACAAAACCGTCGTATTGCAATCTTTTTTTGACACTGCAGTGGCTGGCTACCTAGAATGCACCCAGTCCGGGGGCACCGCGCTTCGGCGCGCAGCTCGAACACCTGCACCTGTCACGAGGGCAAACGCATGAGCCGCTTTCCGTTTCCGATTCCCTACGGCTGGTTCCACGTTGGCTATTGCGCGGAGCTGAGCCCGGGCGAAGTCCGCGCCGTGCGCTATTTCGGGCGCGACCTCGCGCTGTGGCGCGACCAGGACGGCA
>JAGPES010000054.1 GCA_018057015.1 Pseudomonadales bacterium
CGGTGGAAGTCCTCGTCTCGCCCCTTCCGGACGAAGCGGTTGAAACGCTCCACCGAATTGCGGAGTTTGGCAGGATCCATGCTGCAGGCGGTCGCGAGTTCGTCCAGCGTATCGCCGCGTCGCAGAAACTGCTCCTCGAACCAGGGTTTGGGTTTTTTGGCGCCCGGCATGGTGCCGGCCAACATGTAAGTGCCCATGTACTGGCTGTCCAGCACCATCCAGCTCGGGACGGCCGGCGACAGCCTGTCGCGCTCGCGCATCGCCCTGGCGATGTCCATGTAGGAGCAGGACTCGCGCATGTAGCGCTCGCCCGACTGGTCCACGACGATGGTGTGAGGTTTGGACATGTCGCCCTGCATACCCGGCTTGACGGGCGGATTGCCCGGCGGGAGGGCCATTGGTGAGCCGATGCGTTCGTCCATCTGCGCGATGGCTGCACCGATGCGCAGGCCCTCCTCGATCATTTCTCCGGTGTCCCCCTGCGCGGTGTTGGACCATTCGGTCGACGTGCCGGGTATGTAGCTGTCGAGCATGCGCTGGTTACGGGCAAATCCGCCGGCGTTGAGGAGCACGCCGCAACGCGCGCCGATGCGCCACTGTGCATTGCTCTTCTCGATCGCCACCCCGGTGACGCGTCCGTTCTCGACCACGAGCTGCTTCACGCCCGCGTTGATGCGAATATCCGCGCCGGCCTCGAGCGCGGCGTGCAGCATCTGCCCCTGCAGGGCCTGGCCGGCCGTGACCAGGTGCTTGCCGGCCACCCTGCTCGCGATGGTCCGCCCGATGACCCTGGCGATGATCTTCTTGCTGGCCCAGGAACGCCTGAAATTCGGCAACTCCCTGGCCTCGTCCAGGTTGGCCGCCAGTGGGAGAAAGCCTGGACGAAGCCTGGATTTCCATTCGCCCAGCTGGTTGATGTCGAACAACTCGGAGACCACGGTGCGGCCGGGCACCGATTCGCCGGGCGCGGCATGGTAATCGGGCCACGATGGGATGCGCCGCAACCGAATCCCCTGGCTGACGAGGAAGTCGATCATCATCGGCGATTCCTGCACATATGCCAGTCGCCGCTCGCGGCTGGCACCGGGCGTGTCCTCGTGATCGCCGACCACCGCATCGAGATAGGCGACGGCCTTGTCGCGGCTGTCGTCGACCCCCGCGCTCCTCATGAAACGATTGTCGGGAATCCACATGACGCCGCCGGAAATGGCCGTGGTCCCGCCGACCTGCGCGGTTTTTTCCAGGACCAGTACACTCTTGCCGGCCGCGCGCATGACCAGCGCCGCGCACATCGAGCCGCCGCCGCTGCCCACGACCACGAAATCGAATGTCTCGTCCATCTGATGGAGTTCCCTGTCGTCAGTCGGGGGCGCGGGCGTGTATGGTCACGACCGGCGTCTGCAGGTCCGCTGGCAGGTCGATGATTGCGCGGAATACATCGGTCACCGATCTGTACTGCGATTTCGGGAGCTCGGCCATGTTGAGCCCTGCCGCCATGGCGGCCTTGCCGAAGCGCATCCTCATCCCGGGATCCCAGCAGCCGGGCATTCTCCCTTCCTCGAACATCTGGCCCGCGCGCACGGTGGTGACCTTGATGCCGCTGGGGTCCAGTTCGTGGTGGAGACCTTCCGAGAAGCGTTCCAGCCCCGCCTTGCTGCCCTGGTAGAGCACAAAGAACGGGAAGCGCATTTCCACCGATTCGCTGCTCACGTTGATGATGTGGCTGCCACGGCCCATCAGCGGAATCGCGGCGCGGGCGCACAGGATCGGTCCGGTAAGATTGGTACCGATGGCGCCAAGGATCTGTTCGTCACTGGCTTCGGCGATCGGGATCGGCTCATACACGGCGGCGCTGCTGATCAACACATCGATGCGGGGGTGGCGCGCGGCGATCGTGGCAAAGGCACCCCGCACGGAATCGGGCGACGCTACGTCACATTCGACCGCCATGGCGCGTTCACCGATCTCTGCGGCCACGGCCTCGACTTTTGTCCGGGTGCGCCCGAGTAGCACGACGGATTCCCCATCGGCAGCGAACCGCCGTGCGAGCGCGCGTCCGAGTCCATCCCCGGCGCCGGTGATGACGATGATCTTCGACAAGAATCGTCTCCCTGTTTGAGGCCGATGAGCCGGCGACCGGCTGGTTTAGGGGTCGGCGTGACAGAGCGGCACGGTTTCAGCTCCTGGCGGTGTATACCGAAAGATCTCCGGCGTAGGCAATACCGCCGGGCCAGAAGCGATTGCCGCTCACCTTGCTGAAATAATGGACAGTCCGCGCGATGGAGGCGGACGAGGAGCGCGGTTGCATCGCAATGCCACTGGGGCTCCTGCCGCCGGCGCGAGCGCTGAAATCCCTGAGGGTGAAGGGCAGGTCGTCGGTTTGCTGTGCGCACATGACGAGCTGGTCGCCGGGACAGTGATGGCGCGGCTCGATCTGGATCGGCGAGAGCTCGCCGCGTTTCATGGCGACATGGCCCGGGACGTTGATCACTTCCACGCTGTGCACGTTTTCGTAGTAGGCCTGGTATTCCTCGCGGCGACCGGGAACGTAGTTGGCGAGGATGATGCTGACGCCGGAAAAGGCCTCCGACTGTTGCCAGTTCGGGCTGGCCTTCCAGTCGGAATAGAGGCGATAGGTATACAGCCGCTCGGTTTCATCGTTCGCGATCATGCCCGCATCGCGCGCATCGGCCACCAGCGGCCCGAGTGCCGGGATGTCGATCGCCGGATCCGGCAGGTCGAAGTCGTACACGCTCAGGAAGCGCCAGGGCTGCGGTATGTCCGGCATCATCTGCTGGGGTGTTATCTGGTAGCGATCCGCGGACCGGAAGCCGCGCAGGTGGGCGAGCGCAGCACGGTGCGCGCCGTCGAACCACGCGGCGTACCCGGCGTCGCAGCCCACCGGCACATTATGGAGATGGACAGTTGTGTAGAGAGCCATGCTTTATCGTCCAGCCGAGATTGTCAGTCCACGGTTTTAGCGAGGCCGATTGCCTCGGCGCTCGCCTCGGGTGGCGGGCGAATATCCGACCCCGTTCACCGGGGTTTTATGATCACCATTGTTGACTAATACGTCAAGCGGCGTATGCTTTCTTCCCTGGTTCCGGACCTGGTGGCAGTGGCCGTAACCGGTGTGCGCGCCGGGTTACGGGTCCTTGCAGGCAGCGGTTCGATTCAACGAGGGACAGGTGATGGATTTTCTGGGTTACAGGAACAAGCGTGTCATCGTCAGTGGCTGTTTCTCGGGAATGGGTGAGGCGACTGCCCGCCAGTTGCTCGCGCTCGGCGCGCAGGTGCACGGTATCGATTACAAGGAAACCGGGCTCGAACTCGCATCATTCAACCAGGTCGACTTGCGCGACCCCGCGGCCATCGATGCTGCGATCGCAAAGATCGGCGGTAAAGTCGATGCACTGTTCAATTGCGCCGGTTTGCCGCAAACCGCGCCTGCGCTCGATGTCATGAAGGTCAACTATGCCGGCACCCGGCGCGTTACCGAGCGCGTGCTGCCGCTCATGTCGGCAGGTGGCGCGATTGCCAGTATTTCCTCCACCGGCGGTCTCGGCTGGAGTCGTCGGATGCCGGTGCTGATGCAACTGCTCTCGATCGACGACTACGAGGCTGCGCTGAGGTGGTGCGAGGAGCACCCGGATGACGTCAAGGAGGGCTACACCCTCTCGAAAGAGGCGATCATCGTGTGGACGATGCTGTTCTCGCAGCGTCTCGTCAAGCAGGGTATTCGTATCAACTGCACGCTGCCCAGCCCGACGCAGACTCCGATGATGAGTCACTTCGAATCTGCCACTCCTGCTGCGGTGATCGATACCTTCACGCTGCCCACCGGTCGTCGTTCGACCCCGGAAGAGCAGGCGGGCGCGCTGATTCTCCTCAACAGCGCTGCGGCTGGCTTCGTCAACGGCGTGGTGTTGCCGGTCGATGGCGGCTTCATGGGCGGCCTGACGACCGGGCAGATCGATCTGGGCAAGATCATGTCCAGATGAGCGAAGAGTTTCGTTTTTTTTGCGGGGCTAGTGATACCGATGGCTGCACCTCGTCCATTGCCGCGGCTTGATGCCGAGAATCGCCCCTTCTGGACCGGAGGGGCGGTGGGTGAACTGCGGATCACGCGCTGCCAGGATTGCAGGGCGTTCATCCATCCACCGCGTCCGGTGTGCCGCAGTTGTCTGTCGGAGAACGTGGCGCCGGAGGTGGTCACCGGGACGGGTGTCGTGGATACCTTCACGGTCAACTACCAGAAGTGGCATCCGGCCGCGGAGGTTCCATACGTCATAGCGCGGGTGGCGCTCGATGGCGCGCCGGGTGTTTACCTGACCACCAATATCGTTGGTTGTCCGGTGGATGAGGTCGACATCGGCGATCGTGTGCGCGTGACGTTCGAACAGCAGGACGACGTCTACCTGCCACTTTTCGAGAAGAATGCCTGACCATGGCTGCCAGCAACGAAGCCTATATCACCGGGGTCGGGCAGTCGCGGATCGGCGTCCGGCAGACGCGCCATCCTTTGCTGCTGACGCTCGATGCCGTTCGCGAGGCGCTAGACGAGGCAGCCTTGGCCATCGGGCAGATCGACGGCGTGTCTACCTATCCGGGACGGACGCCGGGGTACCTCGGCTTCTCGCCGGTCGGTGCCGACGAATTGATCGATGCGCTGGGTATTCGCGCTACCTGGTATGCCGGAGGCGGTGAAATCACCTCCCAGCTGGGAGCAGTGGTGGCGGCTGCCGCTGCGGTCCGCACCGGGCAGGCGCGGCACGTCATCTGCTTCCGCACGGTCTACGAAGCCGCTGCAATGTCCAGGCCGGAGGAGTACCCGGTTCCGCGGCGCGACAGGGTCGACGGCAATTCGCAATGGCTTGCCCCTTTCAACGCCACGTCGGCGGCCAACTGGACCGCACAGTACGCCATGCGGCACGTCAAAAAATACGGACTGACACGGGAGCAACTGGCCCAGATCGCACTGACTGATCGAGCTCATGCGCTGCTCAATCCGCGTGCCCTCGTGCGCGAGCCGCTCACCATGGACGACTACCTGTCGGCGCGCATGATCTCGAGCCCGCTGTGTCTCTACGATTGCGATCGTTATTCCGACGCATCGACGGTCCTGATCGTGTCGGCCGGGGATGCGGTCGGCGAAGTATCGTGCAAACCCGTACGCATCGCCGCAATGGCGGGCACCGTTGAGCGGCACAGCTGGGACCAGGCGGACTGGATGGCCTGTTACCCGACGGGTGCCGATCTCTGGAAGCGAACCGATTACAAGCCGGCTGACGTCGACACGGCGCAACTCTATGACGGCTTCAGTTTCCAGGCAGTTGCATGGCTCGAGGCCCTTGGGTTTTGCGACATCGGCGAGGGCGGACGCTTCATCGAGGGGGGCAAGCGCATTGCGCTCGACGGCGAGTTGCCGCTCAACACGTTCGGGGGGCAACTCGGTGCCGGCCGCCTGCACGGGTTCGGCTTTGCCCACGAAGCCGTGGTGCAACTGAGGGGTCTGGGCGGGGCACGCCAGGTCGCGGGAGAACCGCGCCTCGCTGTCTGTGCATCGGGTGGCGGGCCGCTTGCCACCGCCTTGCTGCTGGCGCGGGACTGATAACTTGGCGTCTTCAGTGTTCATTCGTACCCTCGAGCGGTTGCCGGGCTTCAGGCGGCGTTTGCCCATAACGCCTGCTGTGCACCGTGTGCAGGGCGAGGTGGAAGACGACTATCACTGCATGAGCGTGATCGTCCACCACGACGGTGCAGTTGCCACCACCATCGAGGCGGTGATGCGGCGCGAGGCGAGAAGCAGGCCAACTGCACGCATCTGCACGATCTGGCCGTGCTCGCGGCACGGCATGCATTCGACGCGGCGCTCGTGGTCTACGACATGCTGGTATCGGACCCCGTGGACGGAAAGCGGCGCGCCTGCTTCGCGGGGCCAATATGCTCGCAAACGGGCGGATCATCCCGCTGGAGCAGCAGTCCGATGCGAGTCGAATGCCTCCCGGCTGCCATACCTTCCAGCCGCACCGGGCAGCGCAGGCAATGCGCGTCGGCGTGATACGGGACTTCAGCGGCGAGGCGGCCGGGCCGCTGGCGGAATACGCGCCTGCATTCTGAGTGGTCGCATCCGGAATATTGTTTCGCTGTCCGACAACTATCGATAACGTCCGATACCGCAAGGAGGAACTCATGAACATGAATGACATGGTGATCATCAGCGTGGATGACCACATCAGCGAGCCCCCGGACATGTTCGACAAGCATTTGTCGGGCGAGGACCTCGCCACCGCCCCCAAGTTGCGCACCAACGCCGATGGTACGAACTATTGGGAATACCAGGGCATGATCATGCCCTCGGTCGGCCTCAATGCGGTCGTCGGTCGACCGCTCGAGGAATACGGCATGGAGCCGAGCTCGTTCGGACAGTTGCGCAAGGGCGTTTACGACGTGCACGCGCGCATCGACGACATGAACGTCAACGGCATTGCGGCGTCGCTGAATTTCGGCACCTGCGTCGGGTTTGACGGCGGCCGGTTCCACAAGGCCGCCGACAAGAGCAAGGCGCGCATCCACATGCGTGCTTACAACGACTGGCACATCGACGAATGGTGTGGCGCATACCCCGGCCGCTTCATCCCGTGCGCCCTGTTGCCCACCTGGGACATGAATGCCACGGTGGAGGAGATCAACCGCATCGCGAAGAAAGGTTGCACCACCGTTTCGCTCAATGAGAACCCGACGGTGCAAGGGTTGCCCAGCATCCACAACGAGTACTGGGAGCCCCTGTGGAAGGCCATCGTCGACAACAACATGACGATCTGCCTGCACATCGGCGCCGGCAATCCGGTGCCCCATGCTTCCACGGAGACGCCGATCGAAGCCTGGATCACCACGATGCCGCTGTCGAGTTGTGTCGGCGCGGCGGACTGGCTGAATCTCTCCGCGCTGCAGCGCTATCCGAACCTCAGGGTCGCGTTGTCGGAATGTGGTCTTGGCTGGATCCCGTATTTCATGGAGCGTGCCGATTTCAGCCACGCACGCCACAAGGCCTGGACCCACTCGGACCTCAACTTCAACGGCATGAAGCCCAGCGAGATCTTCCGCAAGCACTTCATGGTGTGCTTCATCGACGACGCATTCGGACTGCAGAACCTGGGGGCGGTCAACGAGGACATGGTCTCTTACGAATGTGACTATCCGCATTCGGACACGCTGTGGCCCAACGCGCCGGAAAGGCTGTGGGAAACGGTCAGGCACCTGAGCGCCGGGCAGATCGAGAAGATCACGCACCGCAACGCGATGCGCCACTTCAGCTTCGAATTGTTCAGCCACGACAAGCGCGAGGAGTTGAGCGTTGGCGCATTGAGGGCACGGGCTGCCGCGGCCAACGTGGATGTCACGCCCAGGTCTGCCGGCGGCGCCAAGCCGCTGGGAGAGGGCGAAGCACTGCGCCGTGTCACCTCGGGCGATCTGTTCAGGATGTTTTCTCATCACGAGAAAACCGCGGCCCGCTGATCCATCGCCCGTCACGCCGGAGCGCAGTAGTGTGCGTGACGGCAACCATGCGCCGTTTCCGCGTTTCCTGCGCCGTGCCCGGCCACGGTCACTTTCACTGTCAACCGGAGCAGAACAGACATGCCTGCCTACATCATATTCACGCGTGAAGGTGCGATTCGCGATCAATCCGAGATGGAAATCTATTCGCGCATGAACATGGCGAGTCCACCCGATCCCAGGCTGACTCCGCTGGTGATTTACGGGGATCTGCAGCCCCTGGAAGGCGATGCGCCGGACGGAGTCGTCATGCTGCAGTTCCCGACGGTCGAGGACGCGAGGGCCTGGTACGACAGCCCTGCATATCAGGCTGCCATTGTGCACCGCAAGAGAGCGGCCGATTACCGGGCTTTCATCGTCCAGGGCCTCTGATGCCGCGATCGCGCATGCCGTTTCAGCAGCGCGGCCGGCTGCCGGCGCGGCCCGGGTCCAGTTCAACTGACGTGACGAAATTGACACGGTTCTGCGGGGCGGGCAGACTCCGCCGCTGAACGACATTGGTGATGAACATGAAGCGTGGGTCCTCAGGTGGCGAGCAGGTGCGGAGACGGCGGGATCCCGCGGCCACTCGCGAAGCCATACTCGCCGCAGCCAGGATCGTGCTGGCCGCCGATGGTCGCGATGCGCTGAGCCTGACCAAGGTGGCCCATGTTGCTGGCGTCAATCGCGGCACGGCCTACCAGCACTTCAAGACCCGTGACGAGCTGGTAAAGGCCACTGTTGCCTGGGTGAGCCAGCACCTGGCGGATACCTTGTTCGGCGCGCAGGACGACAGCGGCATTGTTCCCGACGCCATGCAGCGGCCGGTCTACGAGGTCATCTCGGGGCTCGTGGAATTCGCGGTCGAGAACCCGGGCCTGGGTCGTATCTGGCTGTTCGAGGTGCTCGCTTCCGCCGACCCCGGCGAGGACGTGTTTTTCAAGCGGTTCGAACGCTCGACCAGGGAGCTTGCCGAAAGCGAGTACGGCGCCGAGGGCATCGACGCCGAAGCGCTTTCGGTGATGATGGTGGGCGGGTATTTCCTGTGGCCGCTGTGGGTGCGTGCCGGGGCCCGTACGAAGAAGGAGCGTGAGGCCATGGCGCTGCGCATGCGGCGCGAGGTGTTGCGTTTCTGCCTGCACGGTATCCTTCGCGCCGAGAAATTTCCGCACCTGCAGGAGCTGCTGCAGGACTTGACGCCTCGACGCTGAGCCGACGCCGCGAAGGCGCGGTGCTAGCGAAGGTCGTCGCCACACAGCTGGTTCGACAGTGTTTGCGCTGCGGACAGCAGGGCGTCCTGCAGTGCGGGCAGCGCGGCTCGCTTCCGGGCGCTGCCGATGCTGATGGCCACGAGCGCGTGGCTCGGCTTCGCGCGCGTCTTCCAGACCGGGGCCGCGACCAGTGTCACGCCGGAAATGTAGTTGCCTTCGTCGACCGCAAATCCCTGGGCGCGCGTTTGCCTGACCTGCGCTTTCCAATCGTCGAACGCCGGCGGCTCATCCCAGCGAAGCGTCCTGAACCGGGCTTCCAGTTCCGCCTCGGAGTGACCCCCGAATGCGGCAATGCACCGGCCCGTCGCGCTTATCAGCGCCGGAAATCGGCTGCCGATCTGCGCGCTGAGCTGAAAGTTGTTCCCGGACTGGGAGACGGCAACGACGATGATGTGTTCGAGGCCGACGATCTGGACTCCGAGCATCGTCACATCGAATGCCCGGCCGATGCGATCCATCACGGGCTGGGCGAGATCGGTGAACTGGTTGCGCCGTAGCCAATGCCGCGCGAGCGTGAGCACGCCCGCCTCCAGGGAATATCGTTTCGTGTCCGGGTCAAAGGAGACAAACTCCTCGACGACCAGTGCCCGGAGCACGTAGAGGCAGGTGCTCGGCACCAGCCCCAGTTCCCGCGCGATGGCTTGCAGTGCGAGCGGCGTGTCGCTTTTTCCGAGCAAGCGCAGCACTGCTGCCGCGCGCGAAATGGCGGGCGCCTTGCTTTCCTTCACCGTTCTGGCCAGTTCGCGGTCCGGTGGCAAGGGACGTTTGGGTCGATCTGTCATTGGACACACTCCGTGATCATCGTTGCGCGCCCGTTCCGGTCATGAGGCAGCTTTGCAGGTGCAAGCGTCCCGGGCGCGCGATATTCTGTCCAGGTTTTCAATATACAGAATAGGATTCTATATTTACAACTCCTGTGATCTGTGGCATCTTCCCGGCCATCGAATGACGACGCGAATCTGCGGCGTCCTCGGGAAAACACCGGGGGACAGATGGTCAGGCTCACGGAATACACGCGCTTCGCAGACGCCCAGGCGAATGCCAGTTCACAGGCGCTGTGGGCGCTGTTCGACGGCGATCGCGAATATCTCAATGTTGCCCACGAATGCATTGGTCGCCACGCGGACGGGTCCGGTCGCACCGCGGTACGCATCGCGCATGCCGACGGAGGCGACGAGATCCTGAGCTTCGACGGGATATCGGCCGGGTCGGCGCGCTTCGCGCATTGGCTGGTGGAGAACGGCATCCAGCCCGGTGACCGCATAGCATTCATGCTGGAGCCGTCGCTGCCGTTCTACATCAGCCTTTTCGGCGCGATGACGATGGGAGCGATCAGCGTGCCGCTGTTCACGCTCTTCGGGCTCGACGGGCTGCGGCTGCGGGTCGATGACTGCAAGCCGAAGCTGCTCATCACGAACGCGGAAAAGGCGGAAATCGCCAATCAGATCGAAGGTGTCCGTGTCGTCATCGCGGACGACCGGCTGCTGGACCAGATCGCCCGCTTTCCGGCTTCCTTCGCAGGCAGAACCCGCGCCGACGATCTGGCCGTATTCCAGTACACCTCCGGCACTACCCGTGAATTGCCGGCGGCGGTGAAGCACACGCACAGGGCGATCGTCACGCTGATGTTTGCGGCACTCTACGGCACGGGCATCCGTCCGGGCGACGAATTCTTCTGCCCTTCCTCGCCCGCCTGGGGACACGGGCTGTGGCATGGCACGCTGGCGCCGCTGGCGATGGGCGTCACGACCGGCACGTTCGCCGGTCGCTTCGATGCGGTGCGGCTGATGAAGGCGTTGCAGGACTACCGGATCACCAACATGTCGGCGGCCGCCACCCATTACCGGATGATGAAGAATTCGGGCAAGGCCTGCGACTTCACCTTCTCGATCAGGAAGCTGTCCTACACCGGCGAGCCCATCGATGCGGCGACGCTGGAATTCATCGACCACACCTTCCACGTGCCGGCGTGCAGCATGTATGGCACGACCGAGATCGGCGTGGTGCTGGTCAACTATCCGGGCGCGGGCGACTATGTCGTCAAGCCGGGCTCGCTGGGCAAGCCGATACCCGGGCAAAGGCTCCAGGTGCAGAAGCCCGACGGGACCCCGGCAGAGCCGGGCGTGGTCGGGGAACTCATGCTGTGGCGCAGGAACGGCTGGGAAACCACCAAGGACCTCGCGAAGATCGACGCGGACGGTTATTTCTATCACGCGGGCCGCGCCGACGACGTGATCATCTCGGCCGGGTGGACGATGAGCGCGGTCGAGATCGAGAACACCCTGCTCAAGCATCCGGGTGTCAGGGAAGTGGCCGTGATCGGCGTGCCTGACGCAACGCGCGGGCAGGTCGTCAAGGCGTTTGTCGTCAGCGCTCGTGCACGAAGCGATGAATTTGTCGACGAACTGAAGAACTTTACGCGGGAGCGGCTGAGCCAGCACGAATTTCCGCGTCACATCGAATTTGTGAGCGAGCTTCCCAAGACGCCAGCCGGGAAAGTTCACCGCAAGGTCCTGCGCGATCGCGAAGCCGCTGCTGCGGCTGCGGTCGGCAACTGAAATCCAAGGAGAAGCGATATGTCCACCAGCAAATTTCCGAAAATCACCGAGGAGGGTCTCGCCGACCTGCGCAAGCGCATCGGCGTGAAGATCACCGATACGATCGAGCCCTGGAACTACGAGGCGACCCGTGACGCGATCCGTCACTACGCCCACGGCATCGGCGACGACAATCCGCTGTGGACCGATCCTGCCTATGCCGAAAAGACCCGCTACGGCAGCCTCGTCGCGCTGCCGAGCTTCCTGTTCACGACCAGCCGCATCGTCTCCGGCTATTGCGGCGGCCTGTCGGGCGTCCATGCCATGTGGGCAGGCGCGGACTGGACCTGGCACAAGCCGGTCCTGCGCAACGACGTGATCACCACCGAGGCCCACCTGAAGGACCTGGTCGAGCACCAGACCCGCTTTGCCGGTCGCAGCTTCCAGCAGATCTACCACGTTGACTTCTTCAACCAGCAGGGCGACAAGGTCGCCGGTGCCGATTCCTGGGTGTTCCGCACCGACCGCGACGAAGCGCGTGAGCGCGGCACGAAGTACACGGAAGCGCGCGGCCGCGTGGAGCCCTACACCGAAGAGCAACTCGCCGAGTTCTACAAGCTGTACGAGGGGGAACAGGTTCGCGGTGCAACCCCGCGCTATTGGGAAGACGTGAAGGAAGGCGAGGAGTTGCCGCGCATGATGAAGGGCCCGATGACGGTCACCGGCTTCATCTGCTATGCGCAGGGCTGGGGCGGTCTCTACATCCGCGCGAACAAGCTGGCCTGGCAGATGCAGTCCAAGCACCCGGGCCTCGGCATCCGCAACCGCTTCAACGTGCCGGATTGCCCCGAGCGTGTTCACTGGGATGAAGACTTCGCCCTCGAGGTCGGCGCACCCGGCGCATACGACTATGGCCCCGAGCGTTGCTCCTGGCTGACGCATCACCTCACCAACTGGATGGGCGACGATGCATTCCTGCGCAAGAGCAAGTGCCAGATCCGCCGCCACAATCCCGATGGCGACGCGCTTTTCATCGACGGCACTGTCACGCGCAGGTTCGTCGAGGACGGTAAGCACCTCGTGGAAATCAGCCAGAAGGCCGAGACCCACCGTGGTGAATTGTCGGCCATGGGTACGGCGATCGTGGAACTGCCGAGTCGCGCTGGCAAGTAGGCGGCAGTCCGTCCCGGTCGCGCTTCCTTGCGGGAATGCAGCCGGAAGATCACGGTCACGTGGTCCAGCGGTGCCGGCGACATGCAACACATCGCAAGGTGGCGGGTATGCATCAGAGCGACAGTTCGGATTGGGCCGGCCCTCTTCGGGGGATCCGCGTGATCGATTTCACGCGCGTGCTGTCGGGGCCGGCGGCTTCGCTCGCCCTCGCCGAACTCGGCGCCGAGGTGTTGAAGATCGAACCGCCGGGGACGGGAGACGAAACGCGCACCTTTC
>JAGPES010000518.1 GCA_018057015.1 Pseudomonadales bacterium
GTACACCGAGATGCGGCCCGTCTGCAGCCGGCCGACCTGCGCCGCGGCGCGCTGCACCGCGCGCGCCAGCGGCAGGTACAGCAGGCCCCAGGAGCGGTCCTCGACCGTGACGCGGTACACGGGTCGCTCGTCGAAGGGCGACGGCAGCTCGCGGTGCACCCTGAAGAATGCATCGAAGATGTGGCGGATCGGCTGCCCGAATCCTTCGGCGGTGTCCTGCATGCGCGCATCCTGCGCCGCGAAGCCGCAATCCCACGGCGGCGCGCGCCGTGTGCGGCCGTGGTACAGGCGCTTGGCGACCAGCACGGTCACGACCAGCACCAGCGCGATGCCGACCAGAAACACGACCGGCCGGTACGAGGCGCGCTCGGGCGACACCGGCACCAAGGCCCAGGAACCCGAGTATGCGTGTGCCAGCGAGGCGCCGAGCAGCTGGCTGCCCACCTCGTCGAGCAGGCCGACCACGACCACCGGCAGCAGCCCGAGCAGCACGCAGCAGGCCGCCAGCCACAGCAGGCCCAAGCGCTCCAGCCGACCGCAATCGTGCGCGTCGGCGAGCGCCCGTTCGCGCATCTGGCCAAGGAAGATCACGCCGTAGAACTTGACCATCACGTAGGCTGCCAGCGCCGCGGTCAGCGCCAGCAGCGAGGCGCCGAGCGGCACCAGCATGTTCATGAACGGCTGCGGCACGTCGGGGGTGAGCAGGAAGGCCTGCAGCAGCAGCCACTCGGAAACGAAGCCGTTCAGCGGCGGCAGTCCCGCGATCGCCAGCGTGCCGATCAGCGCCAGCCACGCCACCCACGGCATACGCCGGATCAGGCCGCCGAGCTTGCCGAGGTTGCGCTCGCCGGTGGCGTGCAGCACGGAGCCGGTGGCGAGGAACAGCAGGCTCTTGAACATCGCGTGGTTCAGGCAGTGGTAGAGCGTGGCGGCCAGCGCCAGCGCCGCGGGCGCACCCATGCCCTCGGCGTGGAACAGCAGCGTCAGGCCGATGCCCGCGAACACGATGCCGAGATTCTCGATGGACGAGTACGCGAGCAGGCGCTTCATGTCGGTCTGCACCGCCGCAAACACCACGCCGAACAGCGCGCTGAACAGACCCAGTGCGAGCAGCGCCGCGCCCCACCACCACAGCGGCGCCGGCAGCAGGTCGAACGTCACGCGCAGCACGCCGTAGACCGCGGTCTTCAGCATCACGCCGCTCATCAGCGCCGAGACCGGCGACGGCGCGGCCGGATGCGCCTCGGGCAGCCACACGTGCAGCGGCACCAGCCCGGCCTTGGCGCCGAAGCCCAGCACCGCCAGGCCGAATGCCAGGCTCGCGCGCGCCGCGGGCAACTCGGCCGCGCGCATCGCGTCGAAAGTGAACTGCCAGCTGCCGCCCTGCAGCACGCCGAAGCAGAGCAGGATCGCGATCGCGCCGACGTGCGCGAGCAGCAGGTAGAGGAAGCCCGCCTGGCGGATCTCGGGTATGCGGTGCTGGGTGGTGACGAGGAAGTACGAGGACAGCGCCATCGATTCCCAGCTGACCATGAACGCGTAGGCATCGTTGGCGAGCAGCACCAGCGTCATGCTGGCGAGGAAGACGTGGTACTGAAGGCACAGCAACCCGGGCGAGGTGCCCTCGCCAGCGCGGAAATAGCCCGCCGCGAACACGCTGATCCCGGCCGAGGCGCTGCCGAGCAGGAACAGGAAGAAGGCGGACAGGGAATCGAGACGCAGGTGCAGCGGCAGCTCGGGAAGCCCGAGCGGCAGCACCAGCTCCGCGGGCGGCGCGGCAAGCGCGGCCAGCCCGGCCGCGGCGAGCACCACGCTGCCCAGCGCGCCCAGCGGAAACATCAGCCGCCCGACGACGAAGGTGCTTTGCGGTCGCACCAGCCCGGCCAGCCCCACGGCCAGCCAGCCGAGTGCGACCGCCAGCGCGGCAATCAGCGCCAGCCGTGGCTCAGGCACCCGGGCCGTCCGCGCCGCGCCAGGCCTGCATGCAGTCACCCGTCATCACTGTGCCCCCGGAAGAAGCGTGGCTTCTTGCTGGATTCGATACATGTTAATCTAATGTGCGTCATATATGTCGTCAACGCAAATATGGTACTCATAATATGGGCATCGAACAGCGCACCGCCAGGCTGACCGTCCTGATCGACCCGGGCAAGAAGGCCGTTTTCGAACACCTGTGCGCACGCGAGGACCAGACGCCCTCGCAGGTCGTGCGCCGGCTGATCCGCGACTACATCGAGGGCCGTCTCGGTCACCCCTGGCGCCCCGGCGACACGGTGGAATCGACGCTGGCGCAGAATCTCGTGACCGAGGCGGACTGAGAGCCATTGTGGGTCGCCATTTATGGCGACTACTGCGTTCGGAAAGGCACATGTCGCCATAAATGGCGACCCACAGGAATGGCGACCCACACCCGGAGCACGCCGCGCGCACGTATAATGCCGGGCCCGCCAGCAGGCGGATCCAGACCAGCAGGAGATTCCCGCCATGAGCGCGATCGGCAAGCGCCAGTCCATCGTCCAGTTGCGCCGCATGCTGCGCCGGCTCGACCGCTCGCACAGCGGCGACGAGAGCGGCTGCCCCACCTGCAGCCTGCAGCGCCTCGCCGCGCAGCTGGTCGACGAACTCGAAGCCGAGGCACAGCAGTTCGCCTCGCCGGACCTGACGCCCGGTGCCGCCAGCGTGACCGTGGCCGTCGAGGCGCTGATGTCCGTGCTCTACGCCCTCGACGTGCGCACCGCCGACGAGCAGGGCCGCGTGCTGCAGGCGCTGCTTGACCACATCGGCGACGTGGTGCTGGACCAGCTGGCGCAGGAGGAAATGAACGGCGCCGACTCGCCCGCTGCCGACGACGAGGGCGGGCAGGAACCCCCGCCGCCCCGGCGC
>JAGPES010000519.1 GCA_018057015.1 Pseudomonadales bacterium
TGTCAACGCTTCGACGCCGCCCTCACGAGCGACTTCGCATGACTCGGGGCCGGTGTGGGTCGCTAATCCTTCACCGTATGACTCTTTCATTCACAACACTCTGCCGGTTTTGACCGGCGCACAGGAGCACGATCATGAGACACCCGATAACGCGAGCGAGCCTGTTGCTGGCATTCACCGTTGCTGGCCATCTGCACGCCTCGACCCTGATCCCGACGCAAGGGCAGACGTCCGCGCAGATCCAGTCCGACACCGCTGCCTGCCAGACCCAGGCCACGCAGTCATCGCAGGCCGCTGCCCCGGCACCCGCTGCTGCACCCGCGCCGCAGGGCGGCAGACTGCGCGGTGCCGCCGTCGGCGCGGCCGCCGGTGCGGTCGGCGCGGAAGTGCGCGGCAACCAGCACGAGGCGTACGACCGGGTCGACAGCGACGTCCAGGAGGAATACCGGCAGAACCAGGCGCGCGAGACCGCGGCAGCCGGGGCGGTCGTGGGCGGCGCGCGGCAACGGCAGCAGCGCCGCCAGACCCAGCAACAGCAAGCGCAGCAGCAGCAAACGGCTGCCCAGACCCAGCAACAGCAGGGTAGCCAGAGCTTCGACGCCTGCATGGGCGCGCGCGGCTACACCGTCCAGCCCTGACCGGGAGGAAACCGTCATGACGCTCCGCACACCGGTTATGGCCCGGCATTCCGTTCTCGCTTGTGCGCTCGCCAGCGCGCTGGCTGCCCCCGCGCTGGCGCAGGACGCCGGCGCGCACCGACAGCCCCCCGAGCAGGTCGGCATCGCCGGCACGCTGGATCGTGCATCCGCCGAAAGGAGCGACGCCCCGCGCCCCTACTCCCCGTACGCGAATCACAGCTTCCCGACACGGCCGCTGTTCGGCGACACGCACCTGCACACCGCCGCCTCCTTCGACGCCGGCGCTTTCGGCGCGCGGCTGACTCCGCGGGATGCCTACCGCTTCGCGCGCGGCGAACAGGTCACGGCCTCGAGCGGTCAGCCGGCAAGGCTGTCGCGTCCGCTGGATTTCCTGGTCGTGGCGGACCACTCGGACAACATGGGCTTTTTCCCCGACTTCCTGAAGGGCAAGCCGGAACTGCTCGCGGTCCCGCAAGGACGCGCCTGGTACGACATGGTGATGTCGGGCCAGGGTGCAAAGGCCGCACTCGAGATCATCATGTCCTTCTCCCAGGGCACCTACCCCAAGGAACTGATGTACTCACCCGGCACGCCGGCCTACCGCTCGGCCTGGCAGGACACCGTCGCGGCGGCGGAAGAATTCAACCATCCGGGACAATTCACGGCATTCATCGGTTACGAGTGGACATCCAACACGGGCGGCAACAACCTGCATCGCAACGTGATCTACCGTGACGGCGGCGACAAGGCATCCCAACTAGAGCCCTACACGACCATGAAGCCGCTCGGCAGCGACAACCCGCGCGACCTGTGGAAATGGATGGCGGGCTACGAGCAGAAGACCGGGGGCGACGTGCTGGCAATCGCGCACAACGGCAACCTGTCCAACGGCCGCATGTTCCCGGTGATAGAGTCCTTCACCGGCAAGCCGATCGACAAGGAATACGCCGAACTGCGGGCGAAGTGGGAGCCGCTCTACGAGGCCACCCAGACCAAGGGCGACGGCGAAGCCCACCCGTTGCTGTCGCCGAACGACGAGTTCGGGGATTTCGAGCGCTGGGACTTCGGCAACCTCGACGCGAGCGTCGCGAAGAAGGACGAGATGCTCGAATTCGAATACGCACGCTCGGCGCTCAAGAACGGCCTGAAACAGGAACAGAAGCTCGGCACCAACCCCTACAAGTTCGGCCTGATCGGCAGCTCCGATGCGCACAACGGGCTGGCGGCGCTGGAAGAGGACAATTTCTTCGGCAAGACCACGCCACAGGAGCCGAGCCCGGAGCGACTGGCCAAGGTCTTCATCAGCAACCCGAAGAACGGCATCACCGTGATGGACTGGCAGGTGAGCTCCTCCGGTTACGCCGCGGTCTGGGCCGAGGAGAACACGCGCGCCTCGATCTGGGACGCGATGCAGCGCCGCGAGACCTACGCCACCACCGGCCCGCGCATGGTGGTGCGCTTCTTCGGCGGCTGGGACTTCGACGAGGCCGATACGAAGACGCGACTGCCCGGCTACGCCGGCTACTCCAAAGGCGTGCCGATGGGCGGCGATCTGCGCGCTGCGCCCGCCGGCAAGGCCCCGACCTTCCTCGTGGCCGCGATGAAGGATCCGCTCGGCGCGAACCTGGACCGCTACCAGGTCGTGAAGGGCTGGATGGACGCGAAGGGTGAACTGCACGAGCAGGTCTACGACGTGGCCCGGGGCGGGGATCGCAAACCCGGCGCCGACGGCAAGCTGCCTGGCGTGGGCAGCACGGTGGACCTGGCGAGCGCGACCTGGACCAACACCATCGGGGCTTCCGAGCTGATCGCGGTGTGGAAGGATCCGGATTTCGATCCCGCGCAGCGCGCTTTTTATTATGGTCGCGTGATCGAGATACCGACCCCGCGCTGGACCGCCTACGACGTGAAACGCTTCGGCAACACGCCGGTCGAGGGCACGGTGATGACCGTCACCGAGCGCGCCTACACTTCGCCGATCTGGTATACGCCCGGGGCGTGACAGCCCCACCCCGGGATCGGTATCGGTATCGGCGTTCGAAGCACCAGGAGGCGCCGGGAGGCTGCGCCCTGCTCTTGGCGCTGCTCGGGTGGCTGTTGCCCGGCGCTAGCGCCATCGTGCAGTCGATCGTGGATCCGGCCTACGACGCGACGGCTTATTTCTCGGACAGCTCTACGCTGGCACGTTACTTCATCGCCGTCGGGACGATGCTGTTCACCGAGCGCCGCGCGGACGC
>JAGPES010000520.1 GCA_018057015.1 Pseudomonadales bacterium
AAGCGGCGCATTTCTCCACCACCGAGGAAATCATCGAGCTGGCCCGGGTCGCTGCCGCAGCCAAGGGCTTCTATATCAGTCACGTCCGCGACGAAGCGAGTCGCACCTTCGACTCGTTCGACGAAGTGCTGCGCATCGGCCGCGAGGCACAGCTGCCGGTCGAGATTACGCACATCAAGATGGGCTCGACCTCGGTCTGGCACCAGGCCGCGAAGCGCATGCCGGAGCTCTTCGAGCGCGCGCGACGGGAAGGCGTCGATCTCAAGGCCGACGTCTATCCCTACACGTTCTGGCACTCCACGATTCGCGTGATCGTGCCCGATCGCGACTTCTTCAATCCGCAGAAGGTAGAGCAGGCGCTGGCCGAGAACGGCGGTGCGCAGAACATCCGCATCGTGAACTATGCGCCCGAGAAAGCGCTGGCCGGCAAGACACTCGCCGAGATCGCGGCGCACTGGCAGGTCACGCCGGTCGAGGCGTACATGCGCATCGTCAAGGCGTCCGGAGGCGCGGACGGGCCGAACGAGCAGGACGTGAACGTGCTCGGCACCTCGATGAGCGAGGACGACGTGAGTTGGTTCGTCGCGAATCCGGAGATCATGTTCTGCACCGACGGCGCATTGCACGGCGCGCACCCGCGAGGCTCAGGTTCCTATCCCAGGATTCTTGGCCACTATGTGCGTGAGCAGAAGCTGCTGCCGCTCGAACTTGCGATCCACAAGATGACGGGCTTGCCGGCCGCGCAACTGCGCCTCGCCGATCGCGGCCGCATCGCGCCGGGTTTTGTCGCCGATCTCGTCGTGTTCGATCCTGCCACGGTGATCGACCGTTCGACGGTCGAGAAGCCACTGGAGCCACCCCTCGGCATTCCGGGCGTGATGGTGAGCGGCGAGTGGGTCGTGCGCGATGGCGCGGTCACCGGCCGGCGTCCAGGTCGCGTGCTGCGCAGCGCGGCATTCAAGCCTTGAGTGGCCTCGACGGACGACCTTCACCCGGCCATCAGGCTGCGACACTAATGCCGGTCCTGCGAAAACCCTACCTGCTCTACCTCGGCGACGCCGTGCTGAAGTCGGACTGCAAGACCGCCTTCGGGCTGCGCGACTGGTGCGGCCAGGACGTGATCGGTGAGTGGTCGCATCCCGCGGCGCAGGTCAGCCTCGGCTTGCCGCGCCTGTCGCCAGCGGAAGCCGCCAGGCAGGGCGCGGGTTCAATCGTCGTGGGCGTGGCGCCGACCGGGGGCCTGCTGCCGGAGCACTGGCAGGACGATCTCGAAGCAGCGCTCGCCGCGGGTCTCGACGCCGTGAGCGGCCTGCACACGCGATTGACGTCGTTGCCGCGGCTCGTGCACGCCGCTGCGCGGTCCGGGACGCGGCTGGTCGACGTGCGCAATCCGCCAGGCGCAATTCCCGTCGGCAGCGGACGCAAGCGCACGGGTCTGCGCGTCCTGACCGTGGGGACGGACTGCGCGCTGGGCAAGAAGTACACGGCACTGGCGCTGACACGCGCGCTGCAATCGAAGGGAGTGGCGGCTACGTTTCGCGCAACGGGCCAGACCGGCATCATGATTGCGGGCAGCGGGATTCCGATGGACGCGCTGGTCGCGGATTTCCTGGCGGGTGGCGGAGAAGCGCTCTCGCCAGACAACGATCCCGCGCACTGGGACGTGATCGAGGGCCAGGGCTCACTGCTGCATCCAGCCTATGCGGCGGTGACGCTCGGCCTGCTGCACGGTTCCCAGCCGGACGCCATCGTGCTGTGCCATGCCCCCGAGCGCGTCACGATCGAGGAGTACCCGGACTACCCGATCCCGCCCCTGCCGCAGGTGATCGACGAGTACCTGCGTGCCGGGCGACTCACCAACCGGAACGTTCGCTGCGTCGGCATCAGCATCAACTCCTCGATTCTCGATGACGACGGCTGGCGGCGCTACCGCGCGCAAATCGAATGCCAGCTGCAACTGCCGATCTGCGATCCGATGCGTGGCGGCGTCGACGCCATCGCGAAGGCATTGCTGGCCGGATGATCCAGCACGCGACCGACATCGAACGCGGCGTCATGCACGTACCGGGCTCCGCGCTGTAGGGCTGAGTGCCTCAATTGCCCGCTCGCGTCGTCTGCAGTAGCGTAGCGCGATGGATATCGACGTACCGATCCGCTGTTTCGGCCAGGTTGCGATGCAGGACCTGGCTGCTGCCATCCTCGCCCAGGACGAAGCAGCGTGGAACGAGAACACACAGCGACAACGGGACTACGAAGTTCACGAGCAGACGCGTTCAATCGTGCTGCTGTTCGCCGATGTCGAGGCGTGGCCGGAGGCGAAAGTCGACCGCAAGCAGGGTTGGGATCGTCTCGGTGTGGTTGCGGAACCGGTCGTGCAGGAAATCCTCGGCCGGCACTACGCACCGGGTGGCAGGATCATCCGCGCCATGGTCGCCAAGTTGCTCGCCGGCGGGCGCATCCTGCCGCACCGCGATTCGCACCCCTCCTTCGCTGCCGGTCACCGGATCCACGTGCCGATCACTACCAATCCGCGGGTGCGCTTCACGATCGACGGCCGGCCCTGCCGTATGGAAATCGGCCAGGCCTACGAAATCAACAACCAGAAGATGCACAGCGTCATGAACGGCGGCACCGAGGACCGGATCACATTCATTTTCGACTACCTGCCGCCGGCCTGAGATCCAACCCCGGCACGGTTGTCGCGCGCCGCAGCAAGACGGCAGGCATGATCCCTTGTACCGTCGCGGGCAGGGCGGATTGCGTCTGGCACGGATTGCAGTCTGACCCCGTTGGCGCTCCAATTTCCGGCAACACCTATGAACCGGCAATACACGATATCCGCCCGTGGCAAGGCCGCTGCCATACCGCTTCAGA
>JAGPES010000521.1 GCA_018057015.1 Pseudomonadales bacterium
CCCTAAGGGAGATCGCAGACCAGCTCGAGCTGCACGAATCCACCGTCTCGCGCGTCACCACGCAGAAGTACATGTCGACGCCGCGCGGAGTCTTCGAGCTCAAGTACTTTTTCGGCAGCCATGTCGCGACCGACACCGGCGGTGCGGCTTCCTCCACGGCGATTCGCGCACTGATTCGCCAGCTGGTGGACGCGGAGGACAGCAAGAAGCCGCTGTCCGACGCCAGGATCGCCGAAATCCTCGGCCAGCAGGGAATCGTCGTCGCACGGCGCACGATCGCCAAGTACCGCGAATCCCTCAACATCCCGCCGGTCAGCCTGCGCAAATCCCTCTGACAACAACAGGAGTCATCCATGAATCTGAACATCACCGGGCGCCACGTCGAAGTCACCCCCGCCATCCGCGAATACGTGACCTCCAAGCTCGATCGCGTCATCCGCCACTTCGACAACGTCACCAGCGTCACCGTCATCCTGTCGGTCGAGAAGCTCAAGCAGAAGGCCGAGGTGACGCTGCACGTGCGCGGCAAGGACATCTTCGTCGAGAGCGACGATGCCGACCTCTACGCGGCGATCGATTCGATGACCGACAAGCTCGACCGTCAGGTTCAGAAGTACAAGCAGAAGCAGTCCGAGCATAACCACGAGTCGCTCAAGCACCAGGTCCCGGAGGCCTGAAGACCGGCTTGAAGCTCCCCCGTCCGGGGTGTGGTTATAATGCGCGCGTTTTCACGAAGCGCGGCCGCACACGCCCCGGACAGGATTCCCGCCCCCTTGGCGGCCGCTGACGGAAGAGTGCGCGAGCCCACCTGCGAATGAGCCTGATATCCCAACTCCTGCCGCTTTCCAACGTGGTTGTCGATCTCGACGCGAGCAGCAAGAAGCGCGTCTTCGAGCAGGCCGGCCTGCTGTTCGAGAACAACCAGGGCATCGCCCGCAGCACCGTATTCGACAGCCTGTTCACCCGCGAGCGCCTCGGCTCGACCGGGCTGGGCCAGGGCATCGCCATCCCGCACGGCCGCATCAAGGGGCTCAAGGACGCCGCCGGCGCCTTCCTGCGCCTGGCCACGCCGGTGCAGTTCGACGCGCCCGACGGCCGCCCGGTCGACATGCTGTTCGTGCTGCTGGTGCCCGAGCAGGCCAACGAAACCCACCTGCAGCTGCTCTCCGAGCTCGCGCAGATGTTCAGCGACCGCGAGTTCCGCGAGACCCTGCACGGCGCCGCGGATGCCGCGCAGATCCACAGCCTGTTCGTGAATTGGGGCGCCGATGCGGCAAACCAGCCTGACCCGGCTGTATGAGGCCCACCGCGACAGCCTGAGCCTCGTCCACGTCAGCGGACCGATCGGCGCCCGCCTGTCGGTCGCCGAGGAGCGCATCTGGCCGGCCGACCTCGTCGGCCACCTCAACCTGATCCACCCCACCCGGCTGCAGGTGCTCGGCGCCGCGGAGCTCGCGTGGGCGCAGCGCCAGGCGAACGAGAAGGTCGCCCACCACCTCAACGAGATCCTCTCCGCGCACCCGCCCGCGATCATCGTCGCCGACGGCTGCGAGATCCCCAACATCCTCCACGGCATCTGCGAGGCGCACGACGTCGCGCTGTTCACCGCGCGCCACCCCTCGGCGAGCGTGATCGACCAGCTCCGCCTCTACCTGTCGCGCGAGCTCGCCGACAAGGTCTCGCTGCACGGCGTGTTCATGGACGTGCTCGGGCTGGGCGTGATGATCACCGGCGACTCCGGCGCGGGCAAGTCCGAGCTCGGCCTCGAGCTGATCTCGCGCGGTCACGGCCTGGTCGCCGACGACGTGGTCGAGCTGTCGCGCATCGCGCCCACGGTGCTCGAGGGCCGCTGCCCCGAGATGCTGCAGGATTTCATCGAGGTGCGCGGCCTCGGCCTCATCAACATCCGCACCATCTTCGGCGAGACCGCGTGCCGGCGGAAGATGCGCCTGCGCCTGATCTGCCACCTCGACCGCCGCCAGCCCGGCCCCGACGACCCCTGCCGGCTGCCGCTGCAGCAGGAGACGCAGGACATCCTCGGCGTCAAGATCGCCCGCGTGGTGTTGCCGGTGGCCGCCGGACGCAACCTCGCGGTGCTGCTCGAGGCCGCGGTGCGCTCGAAGATCCTCAAGCTGCGCGGCATCGACTCCACCCAGGAGTTCATCGACCGCCAGGCGCGCGCGCTGCACGCCGAAGGTGCCCAGCGCGCGGACTGAAGCGCGCGCACTTGCGGCACGCCGCCGCCGGCTGTTACGCTCGATCGCTTTGCAGCAGCCCACTGGCCGGCCATGAGCTCCACACCCGATTACCTGGAACGCATCCTCAACGCGCAGGTGTACGACGTCGCCGTCGAGACCCCGCTCGACCTCGCCGCCAACCTGTCGGCGCGCGTGCACAACCGGATCTACTTCAAGCGCGAGGACATGCAGCCCGTCTTCAGCTTCAAGATCCGCGGCGCCTACAACAAGATGGCGAACCTGTCGCCGCAGGCCTTGAAGCGCGGCGTGATCTGCGCCTCGGCCGGCAACCACGCGCAGGGGGTGGCGCTGTCGGCGGCCAGGCTCGGCGTACGCGCGGTGATCGTGATGCCGAGCACCACCCCGGCGATCAAGATCGACGCGGTGAAGGCGCGTGGCGGCGAGGTGGTGCTCGCCGGCGAGTCCTACTCCGACGCCTACGCGCACGCGCTCGAGCTCGAGAAGACCGAGAAGCTCACCTTCGTCCACCCCTTCGACGACCCCGACGTGATCGCCGGCCAGGGCACCGTGGGCATGGAGATCCTGCGCGCGCACCCGAAGCCGATCCACGCGGTGTTCTGCTGCGTCGGCGGCGGCGGGCTGATCGCCGGGGTGGCGGCCTACATCAAGCG
>JAGPES010000522.1 GCA_018057015.1 Pseudomonadales bacterium
CGCAGCCCGGCAGCCCCGGACAAAGGAAACAGCGTGAAGCGTGAAAGCGTGAAGGTCCCCGATCTCGGCGGGGCGAGCGAAGTGGAAGTGATCGAGATCGCGGTCGCCGACGGCGCCGCGGTCGCGGTCGAGCAGACCCTGATCACCCTGGAGTCCGACAAGGCCTCGATGGAGGTGCCCTCGCCGTTCGCGGGTACCGTGCACGGCATCGGCGTGAAGGTCGGCGACCGCGTGCGCGAAGGCGACGAGATCCTCGTGATCGAGATCGCGGGCGAAGCCGCCGCCGCGACTGCGGCACCGGAGATGCCTGCGGCCACCGCGACAGCAAGTGAGCCCGCTCCCGCCGCGTCAGGCAAACCGGCCGCAACGTCTGCGCCGGCCACGCCGGCCGTCGGTGGTGCCGTGCTCGCGCTGCTGGTACCGGATCTGGGTGGCGCCGAGAGCGTCGAGGTCATCGAGATCCCGGCGCGCGTCGGCGACGAGGTGAAGGAAGGCGCGCCACTGCTGGTGCTGGAGGGCGACAAGGCCTCGATGGAATTGCCGGCGCCTGCAGATGGCACCTTGCTGGCGCTCGACATCAAGGTCGGCGACAAGGTGACGAGCGGGCAGAAACTCGGCGAGCTGCGCGCAACAGCAGCGGCGGCTGCGGCGCCCGTGGTCCGCAAGGCGGCTACGGTCCCCGCGCCGGCGACCGCAAGCGTGGCCCCGGCTGCTCCGGCGGCGCCTGCCGCGCAGGTCGCGCTGGTGGATGGCGACGCGGTGACCGCGATCACGCGCGTGTTCGAAAAGGAGAGCCGCCTGGCGGCCGGGCGCGCGCCGACTGCCGAGGCCGCGCCGGTGTATGCCGGGCCCGCGGTGCGCCAGCTCGCGCGCGAGATCGGCATCACGCTGGGCGAGGTGAGCGGCAGCGGCCCCAAGGGGCGCATCCTAAGGGAAGACCTGCGCGCCTATGTGAAGACGCGCCTGGCGGCGCCGCCGGCAACCGCGCTGCCGACGCTGCCGGACGTGGATTTCGCGGCCTTCGGCCCGATCGAAACGGTGGCGCTGAGCAATATCCAGAAGGCAACCGTCACCAACATGTCGCGCAGCTGGCTGAACGTGCCGCACGTCACGCAGTTCGACCACGCCGACGTCACCGAGCTCGAGGCCTTCCGCGACAGCCTGAAGCCGGAGATGACGCAGCGGGGGAACAAGCTCACGCCGCTGCCCTTCCTGCTGCTGGCCGTGGCGCGCGCGCTGCGCGAGCATCCGCGTTTCAACGCCTCGCTCGCCCCCGATGGCGTGAACCTGGTGCTCAAGAAATACTGTCACGTCGGCATTGCCGTCGACACGCCCCAGGGCCTCGTGGTGCCGGTGATACGCGACGTGGACCGCAAGACGGTGTGGGAACTGGCCGCCGAGGCGCGCGAGCTCGCCGACAAGGCGCGCAACCGCAAGCTGAAGCTCGCCGAGATGCAGGGCGCCTGCTTCACGATCTCCAGCCTCGGCAACATCGGCGGCGAGGGCTTCACGCCGATCGTGAATGCGCCCGAGGTCGCCATCCTCGGCGTCTCGAAGCTCGCGCTGCGCCCGGTGTGGAACGGGCACGAATTCCTGCCGCGCAAGACCCTGCCGCTGTCGCTGTCCTACGACCACCGCGTGATCAACGGCGCGGACGCGGGCAACTTCCTGACCTTCCTGGTGGCCGTGCTGGGCGATCTGCGGCGACTGCTGCTGTAGCCAGGTCCCTGTTCGAGCCTTCCCGATAGAGTCCGCCGCGCACCTCGCAGGCGGTGATTCACTGCCGCGTCGTCTCGTGGCTACCCGGTAGCCGAGGGCCACGATGGCGAAGACCGGAACCAGGATCGCGGTGATGCGCAGGATCATCGGGATTGACCGGAACAGCCGCCGGGCAGCATGAGCGCGGGTCCGGCCAAACACCAGGTGCGCGGTTTATAATTCCGCCCCTGGCGCCATCCACCCGAACAGGAACGAACGATGATCATCAAGCCCAAGGTCCGCGGATTCATGTGCATCACGGCCCATCCGGGCGGCTGCGCGGCCAGCGTCGCCGAACAGATCGCGTACGTGCGCGGTCATGGCGCCGTTGCGAACGGACCGAAGCGCGTGCTGGTGATCGGCGCATCGACCGGTTATGGCCTGGCGTCGCGCATCACCGCGGCCTTCGGCTGCGGTGCGGCCACGATCGGCATCTTCTTCGAAAAGGAGGGCACGGACGGCAAGTGCGGCACCGCGGGCTGGTACAACTCGGCGGCCTTCCACAAGGAGGCCGAAGCGGCCGGGCTGCCGGCGTGGAGCATCAATGGCGATGCGTTTTCCACCGGCATCAAGGACAGGGCCATCGCGCTGATCAGGCAGGAGCTGGGGCAGGTCGACCTGGTGGTCTACAGCCTGGCGGCGCCGCGGCGCACGCACCCGGTGACGGGTGTCACGCACAAGTCCACGCTCAAGCCGATCGGCAAGCGCGTCGAGGAGCGCACGCTCGACACCGACAAGCGCGAGATCAGGCACGTCGCGATGGATCCGGCGAGCGACGAGGAGATCGCCGACACCGTCGCGGTGATGGGTGGCGAGGACTGGGAAATGTGGATCGATGCGCTCGCGGGCGCCGGCGTGCTCGCACCGGGCGCGCGCACCACCGCCTACACCTACCTCGGCGATCGCATCACCTGGGACATCTACTGGGACGGCACCATCGGCGCGGCAAAGAAAGACCTCGACAAGACCGCGGTGCGGCTTAACGAAAAGCTCGCGCCGCTGGGCGGCAAGGCCTATGTCTCGGTGCTCAAGGCCGTGGTCACGCAGGCGAGCTCGGCGATCCCGATCATGCCGCTCTACCTCGCGCTGCTGTTCAAGGTGATGAAGG
>JAGPES010000524.1 GCA_018057015.1 Pseudomonadales bacterium
CTGTTCTACATCGAGGATCTGCTGGTGCAGCGAGACACGCTGAAGGCGAAGATGGAGGAGCTCGACGTACCCTACCGCCACGACTGGCAATGGGACGACTATTCCCCGCTTCCGACCGCCCGACTGGATCCGATCCATACCGACGAGCCGCCGGAATACGATCTCTACGGCATCTTCTTCAAGGACATACAGCTGAATTTCGGCGAGAGTCTCACCAATCCGTGGATCAAGGACATCGTCTACCGCGACCCGGTGCACACCTCGCTGCTCCTCAACACGAAAACGGCCGCCGCGAAGGGTCTCAAAGCCGGCGACATCGTCAAGGTGGAGTCCCCTTACGGGCGCGTCTACGGCCGGATCGGAACGACCGAGGCCATGCACCCGGAGACGCTCGGGGTATCGAACTCGCTGTCCCGGCTGCGCACCACCCACCGCAACGTCCGCCACGCCGGCGGACACTTCAACGACATGCTGCCGTGCAACCTGCGCCACACCGACGCGGTGACGGGGCAGCCGGACACCGCGACGCGCGTGAAGATCACGCGCCTCGACGACTGGCCGCAGGAGCTCAAAGAGGGCAAGTCCGTCTATGACGTCGTGGACGACGTGGCAAAAGGCAAGGGGGCACACTGATGGCCAGGTTGGGAATGGTCTTCGACATCAAGCGCTGCATCGGCTGCAACGCCTGCGTGGTCGCCTGCAAGCAGGAGAACACGCTCCCCGACGGCGTGTTCTTCACGCGCACGCTGAGCGAGGAATACGGCGTCTATCCACTGGTGAACCGCGTCTACATCCCGACACTGTGCAATCACTGCGAGGATGCACCCTGCGAGAAAGTGTGCCCGAGCGGGGCCACCTACACGCGGGTCGACGGCATCGTGATGGTGGACCAGGACAAGTGCATCGGGTGCGGCAGTTGCGCAGTGGCCTGCCCCTATGACCAGCGTACCAAGCTGGAGCAGAAGAAATTCGACGATGGACTGTTCGGCGAAGGCACGCTGACGCCGTTCGAGAAAAGCGGCTACTCGCGCTGGACTCCGGGCACGGTCACCAAGTGCGACTTCTGCAGCGGCCGCGTGGACGCAGGCCTCGACCCGGCGTGTGTCGTGACCTGTCCGACCGACGCCCGCATCTTCGGCGATCTCGACGATCCCGACAGCAAGCCGAGCACGCTGATCCGCGAACGCGGCGGCCAGCCGCCGCTGCCGGGAAAGAACACGCGTCCGAAAGTCTATTACGTGAACTGAGCGCGGCCTCGCGCCCCGCGGAGAGGAAAAATGAGCAACAGCACCTCGCAGATGGTCGGCGACAGCTTTCGCGTCGGTTACCGCTTCCAGCGCCATTGGGACACCTCGATGGCAAATGCCTTCTTCTGTGGCGAACTCGGCGGAGGGACATTCTTCGTGTCGATGCTGCACGGTTTCGTGCCGGGAATGGTGCTGGGACTGTTGCTGACGGGTTGCGGCAAGACCTACTTCCACCTGTCGCACATGGGTGTGCCGGCAAAGTCCTGGCGCGCCATCCTGCGCCCCGACCGCTCCTGGATCAGCCGCGGGCTGATCGCGATCGTGCTGTTCGTCGGCGCCGGCGCCATACACGCCATCGACGTGGCGTTCGACCACGCGCTGCCGGCGTTGTTGGGGACACTGGTACAACTCGTCGCGGCACTCGCAGCACTGGTCGTCTGCACCTACCAGGGATTCGCGATGTCGCACTCCTCGGCGATCGCGCTGTGGAGCTCGGCGATCATGCCCGTCTCCAGCCTCCTGTACGCCATGACGGCAGGCACGATGCTGACACTGCTGCTGGGCGGCGTTTCAATGGGCAACGCCGATCTCGCGCGGCTGCACGACGCCGCGCTGCTGCTGCTGCTCGCCGATGCCGTGATGCTCCTCAGCCTGCTGCACGCCGCGCACAACGGATCCCCGGGGGCGAAACTGTCGGTGGAACTGCTGTTGAAGACCGTCTATGCCAGGCGATTCTACCTCTTCGTGGTCGCTGCTGGCGTCGTGGCGCCCGCACTGCTCCTGTGGCTCGCCGGCGGTGCCTTCATCAGCGTGCTGCTGGCCTGCATCGGCGTGCTGACCGGTTTCTACGCCTACCGGGTGCTGATGTTCAAGGCGGGCGTCTACGAGCCTATCCTGAGCTTCAAGCCGCAATTCGGGCTGCAATGAATGCGGCCGGCGCGCCCGGCAGGGCGGCGCCATGAGTGACGCGGGCGCGACATCGCGGCGCGACGCGCTCGCGCCGCGCGTTGCCGGCGTCACCACGGTGCCCTCGTTCCACATTGCCGGCGCAGACGTGCCGGCAACGAGCGCGAGCTGTGACGTCATCGAGGAAGACTCGCTGACGATCGACATCGAGGACATCGGCAGCTACACGCTGATGTGGACCCCCACCGCCGCGACCTCGGGAGCCGCCGGGTACACGCCGGCAGACGGCGTGCTCGGAGACGCCAGCACCCCGGAGCGCCTGGCGCTGGCGGCAGGATTCGCGTTCACCGAGGGCATCATCGAGGGTCTTGCGGACATACGCAGCATGTCGGCATGCCCCGACACGCCGGGCGTCGTTCGCATGGTGCTCGAAAACCCCGCTCGCGTCGTGACCCGCCGGCGCAACGTGCTCGTGACGAGCGGATGCGGCGTGTGCGGCAGTCGCGAGTTCATCGAGAACAATGCCTTCGGACTGTCCACGGTCCCCGACCGCATGCGACTCGACGCAGCGAGATTCGCGCCGTTGATGGCGGCGATGCACGCGCGCCAGCAGGTGTTCGCCTGCACCGGTGGCGCACACGCCGCCGCGATATTCGATGAGTCCGGCCGTATCCGCGCCGTGGCCGAGGACCTCGGCCGCCACAATGCCC
>JAGPES010000523.1 GCA_018057015.1 Pseudomonadales bacterium
AATGCGCATCGCGTAGCCTCATTGCTTCTTGATCGGCGACGCAACAAGCAGCTCTTCGGGCCAGTCAGTCGAGCAACGCCGTTACACCGACTGCCGGAGTCTTGCCGTGCGCCTCGCCGTGACCTGAACAACAACAGGGGGCGAGAGATGGAAAATCGGGACAAGAACCGGCTGGCTGCAAACGTGGATGCGGTGGTGGAACAGATCGGCGCACGCTTGCCGGCCGAACAGGCGCGGGCGGTGAGCGCGTTCGCAACGCGATTCTTTGCGCAGGTGGACCCGGAGGATCTCGAGTCGCTGTCGGTCTCGGACCTCTACGGCGCCGTGCTCAGCCAGTGGCATTTCATCGCCCGCCGCACCGCCGGGAGCGTCGTCCGCGTGTTCAACCCGCGGCTCGACGAGCATGGCTGGGAGTCGGCGCACACCGTCATCGAGATCGTCGGCGACGACATGCCCTTCCTGGTCGACTCGGTGACCATGGAGATCAACCGCCAGGGCCTGACCCTGCACCTCATCATCCACCCGGTGCTGCGCGTGGTGCGCGACGAAGGCGGGCAACTGCTGCGACTGGCGGACAAGGGCGAGGCCGAAGCGCGCGCCGAGTCGGTGATGCATCTCGAGGTCGACCGGCGCACCGATCCGGCCGACATCAAGGCCTTGCGCGAAGGCCTCGAGCACGTGCTGGCCGACGTGCGCGCGGCGGTCACCGACTGGCCGCGGATGCGCGAGCGCCTGCAGGAAGTCATCGCCGACATCGACGCCATGCCGGCGACGATCGACGCCGAGGAGCGCGCCGAAGCGCGCGCCTTCCTCGAATGGCTGGCGGAGGACAACTTCGTGCTGCTCGGCTGCCGCGACTACGGCCTCGTCAGCAGCGACGAGGGCAACGAGCTGCGCATCGCGTCCGGCTCCGGGCTGGGCCTGCTGCGCGGGGAGGGCGAGGATGGCCAGTCGCGCTCGTTCGCCGCCCTGCCGCCACAGCTCAAGGCCCAGGCCCACGTGCCAGGCGTGCTCACCATCACCAAATCCAACACCCGCTCGACGGTGCACCGGCCGGGCTACCTCGACTTCCTGGGCGTCAAGACCTACGACGCCGAGGGCCGCGTGAGTGGCGAGCGCCGCGTGATCGGCCTGCTCGCGTCGACGGCCTACGGCACCACGCCCGCACAGATTCCCTTGCTGCGGCGCAAGGTGGCGGCGGTGATCGAGCGCGCCGGTCTGCCGGCCGGCGGCCATGCGGCCAAGACGCTGCAGACCATCATCGAGCGTTATCCGCGCGACGAGCTCTTCCAGATCGGCACCGACGAGCTCTTCGGTCATGTGATGGGCATCCTGCGCCTGGGCGAGCGCCTGCGCACGCGACTGTTCGTGCGCTGCGATCCGTTCGCACGCTTCGTGTCCTGCCTCATCTACGTGCCGCGCGAGCACTACAACACCGACCAGCGCAAGCGCATGCAGGCGGTGCTGATGGAAGCCTTCAACGGCGCCGCGTCCGAGTTCGACGTGCAGTTCTCGGACTCTGCGCTGGCCCGCATCCTGATCACGGTGCGCACGCAGGACTCGACCATCCCGCCCTTCGACACCCGCGAACTCGAGCAACGCCTGATCCGCGCCTCGCGGCGCTGGGAAGACGAGCTGCAGCAGGCGCTGGTCGAGCAGTGCGGCGAGGAACGCGGCCTGGCGCTGATGCGGCGCTACGGCAGCGGCTTCCCCGCCGGCTACCGCGAGGACTACTCGCCGCGCATGGCGGTGTTCGACATCGAGCAGATGGAGGCGCTGGCCGATGCCGAGGCGCTCGGGCTCAACCTCTACGTGCCGCTCGAGGCTCCTGCGGGGCGGCTGAACCTGCGCCTGTACCGCCTGGACGCGCCGGTGCCCCTGTCGCAGAGCCTGCCCATGCTCGAGAAGATGGGCGTCAAGGTGATGGACGAGCGCCCCTCCGACATCCAGCGCCAGGACGGACGCACGCTGTGGATGCATGACTTCGGCCTGCACTACGCAGGGGCGGAGAACCTCAACATCCACGACGTGCGCCCGCTGTTCCAGGACGCCTTCCTGCGCGCCTGGCGCGGCGAGGTCGAGAACGACGACTTCAACCGCCTGGTGCTGCTCGCCGGGCTGTCGTGGCGCGAGGTCAGCGTGCTGCGCGCTTACGCCAAGTACATGCGCCAGGCCGCCTTCACCTTCAGCCTGACCTACATGGAGCAGACGCTCGCCGCCTACCCGAAGCTGGCGCGCGCGCTGTTCGAGCTCTTCCGCACGCGCTTCGACCCCGCGCTGGCGGGCGACCGCGACGCGCAATGCGCGGCGTTGGTGGCTGGCATCGAGGCCGATCTCAACAACGTCGCCAACCTCGACGAGGACCGCATCCTGCGTCAGTTCCTGGCCATGATCCAGGCCACGCTGCGCACCAACTGGTTCCAGCGCGGCAAGGACGGCGCCCCCAAGGCCTACACCTCGTTCAAGCTCCTGCCGGCGAAGATCCCCAACCTGCCGCAGCCCTTGCCGATGTTCGAGATCTTCGTGTATTCGCCGCGGCTCGAGGGCGTGCACCTGCGCGGCGGCAAGGTCGCGCGCGGTGGCCTGCGCTGGTCCGATCGCATGGAGGACTTCCGCACCGAAATCCTCGGCCTGGTGAAGGCGCAGATCGTCAAGAACGCGGTGATCGTGCCGGTGGGCTCGAAAGGCGGCTTCGTGGTCAAGTGTCCGCCTGCGGAGGGCGGTCGCGAGGCGCTGCTCGCCGAAGGCATCGCCTGCTATCGCAACTTCCTGCGCGGCCTGCTCGACCTCACCGACAACCTGGTGCAGGGCGCGGTGGTGCCGCCGGCCGACGTGGTGCGCCACGACGAGGACGATCCCTACC
>JAGPES010000525.1 GCA_018057015.1 Pseudomonadales bacterium
GGAGGAACTGGCCGAGACGTGCGGCCTGGAGATCACGGGGCGCGGCCAGTGGGGTTTCTACTGGTTCCTGTGGATGTGCTTCTACTGGGCCAGCCAGCAGGAATCCGGCGACGACGCCACGACCATCGATCGCATCAGGCCGCCGTATCATCCGTTGCTGCAGAGCTGGTCCGAAACCTGGACGCGGTTCATGGAGCTGCCGGAAACCGACGGCATGCGTCGCGCGCTGAACGAGTTGATGCCGAAGAGCCGCGTGATCGTGGCGCGGCGCAGACAGGAACGGTAAACCGGCCGCCGCGGCGGCACGGCGTGGGAGCGTGAAGACATGGGCAAGTGGAGTCCCGGCAAGGGGCAGGAAGGCGAAGGCGCCGCGGCGGATATCGCGGCGCGCCTGGCGGCGGTCGAGGGCGCCCTCGCGCAGCTGGTGGCGGCGCAGTCGCGCGCGCACGAGCCGAACTACGTCGAGCGCGGCACGCAGCAACTGCTGGCGATGCAGTACCGCCGCGATGCCGCCGCCGGCGTGGTGCACGATTTCGAGAGCGTCGAGTTCCGCAACCACTCGCAGAACGGCGAGGACGGCATCCTGCACTACCTGTTCAGCGTGATCGGCACCACCAGCAAGTACGTGGTCGAGATGTGCGCCGGCAACGGCCACGAGTGCAATGCCGCCAACCTGGTCATCAACCACGGCTGGCATGCGCTGCTGTGCGACGGCAGCGAGGAGAACATCCGCATCGCCCACGACTTCTACTGGCGTCACCCCGACACGATGCGCATACCGCCCGCGATCTGCCAGGCCTGGCTGACGGCGGACAACGTCAACGAGGTGATCGCGCGCTACGGCTTCGATCGCGAGATCGACCTGCTGTCGATCGACGTCGACGGCAACGACTACTGGCTGTGGAAAGCGATCACGGCGGCCAGTCCGCGCGTGGTGATCATAGAGATCCAGGCCGGCTGGATGGCCGATGCCGCGGTCACCGTGCCCTACGATCCGCAGTTCTGCGTGCGCAAGCTGGTCGACGACGCACTGCAGACCGAGGTCGATTACTGCGGCGCCTCGCTGCCGGCGATGGTGAAGCTGGGGCGGGAAAAGGGCTACCGGCTGGTGGGCGCCAACCGCTACGGCTTCAACGTGGTGTTCGTGCGCAACGACGTGGGCGCGGAGCTGCTGCCGGAAATCCCCGCCGGGCATTGCTTCCGCCACCCGGTCGCGCGCTGGCAGTACGGGCGGGTGCAGCCGCTGCTGCGACGCGAAGCCTGGGTCGAGGTCTGAGGCGCGCCATGGCCGTCATTGCCGTCGTCATACCAGCCTACCGGGTCGCCCGGCAGATCGTGGCGCTGATCGCGCGCATCCCGCCGCTGGTGACGCGCATCATCGTCGTCGACGATGCCTGTCCGGAGCACAGCGGCGAGCTGGTGCGGCAGCAGGTGAGCGATCCGCGCCTGCAGCTGATCTTCCACGCGGAAAACCAGGGCGTGGGCGGCGCGGTGATCAGCGGCGTGCGGGCGGCGCTGGACGGTGGCGCAGACGTCGTGGTGAAGCTCGACGGCGACGCCCAGTACGATCCCGAACTGATTCCCTACCTGGTGCAACCGATCCTCGACGGCGTTGCCGATGTCGCCAAGGGCAACCGCTTCTTCTTCCTCGAGGACGTGGCGCAGATGCCGGCGCTGCGGCTCTTCGGCAATGCCGTGCTGTCCTTCGTGAACAAGGCCGTCAGCGGTTACTGGGACGTGATGGACCCGACCAACGGCTTCGTCGCGATCCACGCCGAAGTCTTGCACATGTTGCCGCTGGAGAAGCTCGAGCCGCGCTACTTCTTCGAGAGCGACCTGCTGTTCAGGCTCGGCACGCTGCGCGCGGTGGTGCAGGACATGCCGCTCCGGGCGCACTATGGCGACGAGCAGAGCAGCCTGCGCATCGGCTCCACGGCGCTGGCTTTCCCGTGGAAATACGCCAGCCGCCTGCTCAAGCGCGTTTTCTACAACCACTTCCTGCGTGACTTCAACCTGGGATCGGCGAGCCTCGTGATCGGCCTGCTGCTGCTGTGCAGCGGCGGCATCTTCGGCGCGCTGGAGTGGTACCGCAGCTACGCGACCGGCCACCCCGCGACCGCGGGCACCGTGATGCTGGTCGCGCTGCAGCTGATCGTGAGCCTCAACCTGCTGATCCTGTTCCTCACCGTGGACATCGGCAACGTGCCGCGCAAGGTGCTGCACCGCTCGGTGCTGCGCCAGTCGGGCAGGCGCAATCCGTGAGCGGACCGCGCGCGGCGATGGGGCGGCCGGGACCCGAGGTCGCGGCGATTGCGCTGATCCTCGCCGGATCGCTGGCGCTGTTCGCGCCGGCGCTGTTCGGCCCCCGCGCGATCCTCATCGGCGATTCGCCCTTTCACGGCATCCCGATGCTGCACTACCTGCGCGAGGTGCTGTACGGGCACTACAGCCTGCTGTGGACGGACCTGGTCTACGCCGGGCACCCGGTCTTCGCCGAGAGCCAGGGCGGCTTCCTCAATCCGCTGAACCTGCTGGTCGCGGCGCTGTTCGAGCCGGTCGCCGGCGTCGACGTCTACCACTTCCTGTGCACGTTCCTGTGCGCGCTCGGCGTGCACCTGCTCTGCCGCGAGCTCGGTTGTCGCGTATCCAGCGCGCTGCTCGGCGCGACGGCCATGGCCGCGTCGACGATGTGGCTGACGCTGCAGGGCAACCTGACGATCTCCAATGTCACGATGTGCGTGCCGTGGGTGATGCTGGCGTTCGAGCGCCTGCTGCGCAAACCCGACATTCCCGCCGGGCTGTGGCTCGCGCTCGCGATGAGCTACCTGGTGCTCGCCGGCTATCCGCACGTGGTGCAGGGC
>JAGPES010000526.1 GCA_018057015.1 Pseudomonadales bacterium
GTGCATCCACGAGTTGTTGCTGCGGATGTGGCGACGGCCGATCAGCAGCAGCGTGCCGGCTGCGGCGGGCACGGCGAGCTCGGCGGCGAGGCGCTCGATCTCCCCGGGAATCGCGGCGGGCAGGCAGTCGATCATCCGGTCCGCGGTGCACAGGCGTTCCACCAGCGAAGGCCGCAGCGGCCCGAGGTCGATGCCGTGCGGGTGCGCCTGCAGCGTGGCGAGGCTCAGCGGCGGCGTGAACCCCGAGCGCGCGCCGCAGGGGCCGGCCTGCAGCAGGAAGTCGAGCATATCGGCCGGCGCCACCACCGGCGCGGCCGGGTCGCCGGTCAGCCTGGCGTGGGCTGCGGCGAGCCCGGCGAAGATTTCCCAGTCGTGCAGCGCGCCGGCGGGCTTGGGCAGCACCGGCGCGTTGTAGCGCGCGGTGTTGCGCACCGCGAACTTGTGGAAGGCGAGGTCGTAGTGGTCGTGCTCCAGCGTCGAGGTCGGCGGCAGGATCAGCTGCGCGTGGCGCGTGGTCTCGTTGAGGTAGACGTCCACGCTCAGCATGAAGTCCAGCCCCGCCAGCGCGCGGTCCGTCAGGCGTCCGTTGGGCACCGACAGCACCGGGTTGCCGGCCAGCGTGACCAGCGCGCGGATCTGTCCCGCGCCCGGTGTCAGCATCTCCTCGGCGAGGGCCGCGACCGGGAACTCGCCGCCGAACTCGGGATAGCCGCTGACGCGGCTCGCGCGGCGGGCGAAGGCTCCCTTGGGGTTGTCGTCGGGCCCCGCGCCCATCACGGCGGGATTCGCGGGCAGCGCGCCGCCCGCGCGGTCGAGGTTGCCCGTGAGCAGCATCAGCAGCTGGATCGCCCACTGGCACAGCGTGCCGAAGCGCTGCGTCGAGACGCCCATGCGGCCATGGCAGGCGGCCGACGGCGCGGCGGCGAATTCGCGCGCCAGCGCGCGGATCGCGGCGGCCTCGATGCCGGTGGCGGCCGCCGCGAATTCCGGCGTGAAGCGCGCCAGCAGCGGCGGCAGCGCCGCCAGGTTCCTGGCGTGCGACTGCAGCGCGTCCGCGCGCACCAGGCTCTCGTCGAACAGCACGTGCAACAGCGCGAGCAGCAGCGCCGCGTCACTCCCCGGGCGGATGAAGTGGTGACGGTCCGCAAGCTCCGCGGTCTCGCTGCGGCGCGGGTCGATCACCACCAGCACCCCGCCGCGTGCGCGCAGCGCTTTGAGGCGCGCGCGGATGTCGGGCACCGTCATCATGCTGCCGTTCGAGGCCACGGGGTTGTAGCCGATCAGCAGCAGGAACTGCGTGCGGTCGATGTCGGGCACGGGCTGCAGGAACTGGTGCCCGTACATCCACAGGCACACCAGGTGGTGCGGCAGCTGGTCGACCGAGGTGGCCGAGAAATGGTTGCGCGTGCCGAGCCGCTTCAGGAAGTGGTTGGCGTGCGTCATCAGCCCCCAGTTGTGCACCGAGGGGTTGCCGCGGTACACGCCCACCGCGTCGGCGCCGTGACGTTCGCGCACCGCGTGCAGCCGCGCCACGGCAATGCCGAAGGCTTCGTCCCAGCCGATCTCGCGCCAGCTGTCGCCGTCGCGCAGGAGCGGGCGGCGCAGCCGGTCGGGATCGTCCTGGAGGTCGGCGAGCGCGGTGGCCTTGGGGCAGAGGTAGCCGCGGCTCAGCGGATCCGCCTTGTCGCCACGGATGTCCGTGACGCGGTCGTTCTCGACCGTGATCTCGAGGCCGCAGATCGCCTCGCAGAGGTTGCAGGCGCGGTAGTGGGTGCGCATCGGGCGATTCCCGCGGATGGACTGGCGGTGACGCTAGCACGCTTTGCGCGCGCGCTCCAATCGTGGCGTCGCGCGCAGGGCGCGCTCCCACGGCAGACGGCACCGATCGTACCGCTTGTGGGAGCGCGCCCCGCGCGCGACCGCGCGGCGAGGCGCGCCGCGGGCTCTCAGCGCGCCATCGCGCCGCGGATGCCGAGCGGGCGTCCCGCGGGGTCGATCAGGACACCCGGATTCAGGATACCCGCGGGGTCCAGGTGTTGCTTCACGCTGGCGAGCGCACCGCGGAACAGCGCCGGTGTTTCCCGTTCGTAGCCGCTGCGGTGATCGCGTCCGACCGCGTGGTGGTGGGTGACGGTGCCGCCGAGGCTCACCACGGCCTCGTTGGCGGCGGCCTTGATCTCGCGCCAGCGCGCGAGCGCCGAGCGCAGGTCGCCGTTCGTGGTGCCGGCGGCATAGAAGGTGAAGTAGGGCGCCGGCCCGTCGGGGTAGACGTGCGTGAAGCGGCAGGACATCACCGACGCGTGGCCACAGGTCTCGCGGATGGCGCGGCCGACGCGCTCGAGCACGCCGCGATGGAAGTCCTCGAAGCGCTCCCAGGTGATTGCGGTCTCGAAGGTGTCGGCGATGACGCCGAGCGGGGTGAGGAAGTTGCGGAAGTAGGGCATGCGCAGGAAGGCGCTGCGCCAAGTCGCCGCCGCATCGCCGTCGCTCGCGTCCGCTTCGCGCGCCGGACCGGCGGCGACGCTGCCGCCGTGCTCGCGGCAGATCTCGAGGCCGCGTGCGAGCCAGGCGTCCACGGCGTGATCGGCGGACTCGAAGCCGAGCACCAGCGTCGGCGTCTGCCCGACGCCGTTCATCAGCGCTTCCGTGGCGTCGAGCAGCCGGCAGTTGGCGGGGAAGAGCGCGGCCTGCGCGATCGTGCGCACCGCGCTGCAGGCCTGGGCCATGGCGGGGAAGGCAATGCTCGCCGAGGCGCGAAAGCGCGGGCGCGCCTGCACGCGCATCCACGCCTGCGTGATCACGCCGAGGATGCCCTCGGAGCCCATTGCCAGCCGCTCGGGCGCGGGACCGGCGCC
>JAGPES010000527.1 GCA_018057015.1 Pseudomonadales bacterium
TCCTCGCCCTGGGCGATCAGCTGGTTGCTGATGACGGTGGTGGACGACTGCGCGAACACGGCGCCGATCACGAAGGCGGTCGCCGCCGGCAGGCCCAGCACGAAATACGCGAGCAGGCCGACGATGAGCGTGGTCAACCCGACCTGCGCGGTGCCCAGCGTCAGCACCGTGTTGCGCAACGCGTGTATCTGCGGCAGCGAATAGTTCAGCCCGACGGTGAACAGCAGGAACACGATGCCGAACTCTGCCAGCGCCTGGATCGGCGCGCTCTGCAGCGCGGGACCGGCCGTGTGCGGCCCGAGGATCAGTCCGACCAGCAGGTAACCCAGGCTGGTCGGAATGCGCAGGCGCTGGAAGCTGAAGACGACCAGGACCCCGGTACCGAGCAGCAGCAGGAGATGGACCAGGGCCTGTTCCGACATGGGCCAGTCATTCGCCCCGGGCTATCCGGATGCGAGTTCCTCGCCCTCGACACCCTGGCTCCCGGCGCTCTCCGCGTCCGTGCGCCGCGGGGCATGGGTCTTCACGTCACCGCGCATCACGCGCGAATATTCCTGCAGCTGGCGCTTGGCCGCATCGAAGGCATCGCGCAGGGCGACGTAGACGTCTTCCGACTGGTGGCGGTTGAGGACGATGGTGTTGCCGGGCACGCCGATGTCGATGCGCACGTTGAACTGCTTGCCTTGCTGGTGGTGCCGGTGCGGCATCTCCACGACCACGTGACAGGACACGATATGGGCGAAGAATTCCTCGAGCTTTTGCGCCTTGCTGCGGATGCGCGCCTCCAGCGCGTCCGAGGGCTCCATGTCGCGAACCGTGATCTGCAGTGGTATTTGCATGGATCCATCCTTTTTCCTGGGGTCGGTGTGCCGAGGATATCGCATCGGGGACGCATCGGACACGCCGCCGGACGCCGCCGGCGCCCGCCGGACCAAAAAAAGCCCGGGCGCGATCGCTCGCGCCCGGGCTTTGTGCGGTGTCGGCGTGGTTTACAGGCTGATGCTGAAATCCACGCCGACGGTGCGCTCGTTGATGAACTGGCCCGTCTGGTTGATCACTTCCGGTCCGAAGTCAATGATGTCGTCCTCGTCCAGCAGGTTCTTCGCCCACAGCGACAGGCCCATGGTGGTGTTGCTCAAGGGCACGTCCACGATGCCGACGCGCGCGTCGAGGACCCAGTGATCCTCCGTGACGGCGATGCCCGCCAGCACCGGATCCGCGAGCGGCTGCGCCGTGATGTCCGCCTCGTCGCGCCAGCGGCTGTCGAGGCGCACGTAGGGCGTGCCGCCGAAGCCGGGCGAGGCGAAGTCGTACTGCGCCGACAGTCGCGTGTTCCATTCCGGCGTGTACGTGGTGCGAATGGTGTCGGAGACGTCGACGCCGCCCATCAGGAACTCCTGGTACTCGAAATCCGTCCAGCCGAGCGTGCCGCTCAGCGTCAGGCCGTCGAGCGGTACCGCGTCGACCTCCAGCTCCAGGCCGGTGATCTCGGCCTCGCCGGCGTTCTGGAAATTCTGCACGCCGTCGATGAAGGTCTGCACCTGCAGGTCGGTGTAATCCATGAAGAAGGCGACAGCATTGACCCGCAGGCGATTGTCGAGGAACTGCGACTTCACGCCGGCCTCGTAGCTCTCGACCTCTTCCGGGCCGTAGGGGATCGAGCTCATCACGCCGCCGGCCACGTAGCCCGTGGCGACCTTGGCGTACGCCATGAGTTCCTCGCTGAAGGTGTAGCTCGCGATCAGCGTGTAGTTGGTCTTGCCGTATTCGGTCTCGTAGACACCCGGCTGCAGCGCCCCGCCCGCGGCAGCGCCGGCGGCCTGCACGATCTCCGTTTCGCGATCGTCCTCGGTGCGGCGGATGCCCGCGGTGAGGTCGAGCTGCTCGGTGGCGTGCCAGGTGCCCTGGGCGAAGATGGCGATCGAGTCGTTGTCGGCAATCGATTCGTTGGTGCCGGTGCCGAAAATGCTGTCGAACCAGGCCGGCTCGGCCACGCCGTTGGCGATCGGCTTCATGATGCCCAGCGCATCCAGCCCCGGCGAGTGCTCGGTGAAGTAGAAGATACCACCGACCAGGTCGAACAGCTCCCTGGTGACGGTCAGCTGGATCTCCTGGCTGAACTGGCGCTGCGAGGTCGAGCGCGCGGTGAGCAGGTCGAAGAAGGAGTCGTTGGCGCCCGGCGCGTTGGCCGGATTGAAGATGGCAGCGTAATCCTGGGTCAGCGCCCCGGCCAGCTGGGCGGTGGTGAATTTCCAGCCACCGGTGGCCGCGAGATCGTAGATGTTCGGATCCTGCTCCATCTCACGCCAGGCCGTGATGCTCTTGAAGTTCACGTCCTCGCTGATGTCCCAGCTCACGGTCAGGTTGTGTCCGAAGACCTCGAGCGGCTGCACGCTGGTGGCGGATGCCACGTCGTCGAGCCGATCAGTGCTGACATTGGTGATGCCGCCGTAGAGCGGCTGCAGCGAATCGATGAGCTGGAGCAAGGGTTGCAGCGCGCCGCCGGTGATGCCGAGCTGCTGGGTCGGGTTGCCCACCGTGTCGCTGTCGGTGCGGTCGTACTTGTAATCCAGCGTCAGTTCGTCGTTGACCGCCAGGCGCGCGGCGAACATGAAGGCATCGGTGTCCTCGCTGCCGAGATCGTCCTCGTACTTCAACACGCCCAGATCGGGGTCGAAGGGCCTGAGGTCGATGCTCTGGCCGCCGATCAGGTTGTCCGCGGTGCCCTCGTCCTCGTCGTGCAGGTAGGAGATCTTGACGCTCAGCGGGCCCCACGCCGGCAGGTTCAGGTTGGTGCGCGCGCGGAAGGCGTCGTTGCTGCCGAGCGAGACGTCCTGCTTCACG